>JAZKYW010000216.1:0-4416 GCA_045612325.1 Candidatus Limiplasma sp.
AGCGCGGTATCGGTCAACTCCACATCCGCTTCGGTGGAATAGGGCAGCCTGCCTTCTTTTTTGAGTTTGAGAATGTTTTTGCGGATGTTCTTGGTGTGCGTTTTGGGATAACGGAAATATCCCCACACGGCATACGCGGTCAAAAGAACCGCTTCCACAATGAGCACATTGCGGCCGCTGCCTGTAATCAGCTGCACCAGCCAAAAGCAGAGAGATACGAAGGCGGGAATCAAACGCCCGAACATCAGCTGCTGACGGCCTGCTTTGGAGTGGTATGCATAATGGATGTTGTATGCGATGTAATCTTCCTCGGTAAGGGTCACATGGTATTTCATCGTTTTCACCTCTTATACGATTATAACACAGAAAACGGAGAATTTTATCCGTAAAGAATGAAAAAAGCCTCCCTGCACTTGGCAGGGAGGCTTTTTGATTGGGCGCTTACTGCTGCGCCTCGTTCTTGTACAGCTTGTTGTACAGCATAACGCCCACGACCAGAGAGGTCAGCGCGCTGATCATTTTGGAAATGATCACAATGCCTACATACTCGCTGTTGAAGGACATGGTAAAGGCCAGATGGTCGGAGAAAACGAAGGCTGCGGAGATGCAGAAGGCAGCGTTGAGCAGCAGGCCCTTCTTATCCATCTTGTCCATTTCGGCAAAGGTGGTAATGCTGTTGGCCAGCGTGGATACCAGACCCAGCACGGACTGCTCGTTCACCTTCAGCTTTTCGCCCATTGCCTTCATAGGCTTGGCGATCAGGCGGGAGATGATGGACAGCATGGGCAGAACGCCGGTGAGATAGAAGGTGCAGATGAGGGGCGCCTGAGCAGCTTCTTCCAGCGGAGTGAGGCCGCGGATAAGCTCGATGCCGGTGAGATAGCGCAGGATGGACAGCGCCAGACCCACGGTGATGAGCACCTTGATGATGATGCCCAGCACATTGAAAATGCGGGCGCACAGGTCGGGGCAGAAGGCCAGACCCAGCGCGATGATCACAGAGAACAAGATGAGCGGCAGCAGGTTATGCATCAGCAGGCCGAAGGGGATCTTGGCGAGCAGACCGCCCACAAAGCAGCCCACGGGAATGGTGGTGATGCCGCACAGCATGCCAAGCAGCAGTTCCTTGTGGCGTGCCTTGGGTACGGCGGTCAGCGAGAAGGGGATGGTAAAGCAGATGGTACCGCCCATCATGCAGGAGACCACCAGACCGTTGAACATGCCCAGCTCAGCGTTCTTGGCAACTTCCACAGCCAGCTTGGCGCCGCCCTGGTCGTTGGCGATGAGCAGCGTGGGCAGCAGGGAAGGATCAATGCCGAAAACGTTGTAAATAAACGTGAGCACGGGCTGCATCAGGTCCGCCAGCAGCGGTACCATGACGATCATACCGATCATGGACAGGGCCAGACCGCCAAACAGCTGGAAGCCGCGCTCAAACTCATCGCCGATGCCGAACTTGTTGTTGAGGATGCGGTCGATGGCGCCGAGCATGGCAAAAATGACGATGACGACGTTCAGTACATTCATGCGTTGGAACCTCCCTCAAAAGACGTAAGACCATAAAAAAACGTCTTCCTGAAATAAATTCATGAAGACGTTTGCTGGAGCTGATGACCGGATTTGAACCGGTGACCTCATCCTTACCAAGGATGCGCTCTACCTGCTGAGCTACATCAGCATCCTGCGTTCGCTGGGAACTTTTATTATTATATAGATGGAACACGGGATTGTCAATAGGAAAATGCAGAAAAATCAGAAAAATTATCGAGCGTTGCGCTGTACGCCCCATACGCCCACAATGATGATGACCGAAGCCAGCAGGGGCACCCAGCCGAAGGGCTCGTTGAGGAAAATAACGCCCGCAAACAGCGAGATGACCGTGGTGAGGTTGCAAAAGGACGTAACACGGGCAACGGGCAAAACGGCGTTTGCATAGTTGAGTGCAAGGAATGCAATGTTGGAGGATACCACTGACAGGTACAAAACCGAGAGCATGAAGGGCAGGCTGCGGACAGGTGCCAGCAGAAGGGCAAGGTCTGTGCGGCATTCCCATGCTGCCATGGCGGTAAAGCTGACGGCTGCGATGAGCATCATCACATAAGTCTGCTCAAGGGCGGAAAAGTGCGAAGCCTTTCGGCTGAGCAGGTTGTAGGATGTACCGCTCAAAACCGCCAGCACCAGCAGCACAGCGCCCAGCGGACGTACGATGCCTTCGCTCGTCTGCTGCAGCGTCATGAGCATAACGCCTGCAATGGACAAAAAGGAAAAGCCCACCTGCGCTTTGGTAGGATACTCACGCAGAAACAGCGCGCCCAGCGCAAGCCCAACAATGGGGGAAAGGGCGATGATGACGCCCGAGAAGGTTGAGTTGGTCAGGCTGATGCCGTAGCTTTCAAACACAAAGTACAAAACAGGCTGCGCAAGCCCCAGCGCGATAAGCGGCAGGATGTTCTTGCCCTTCAGGGAAAAACGCATCCAGCCTGTGCCCTTGCCGCGCAGTGCAAGAAGAAGCACATTGAGGGTGGCAAAAGCCAGCACAAAGCGGTACATCAGCATCACATAGGGCGATGCAATTCCAAGCGCGATGCGCGAAAACATAAAACTGAAACCAAAGATGGAGGTACCCGTGGCTGCTGCCAGCATGCCGAGGCGTTTGTTCATACAGTTACTTCCTTTGCATTACGCCAGCGTTTCCGCAATGCGGTCAAGGATGGCGCAGGTATTGTCCTGAGAATATTCGATCTCGCTTGAGTACAGCCGCGCAAGCTCGGCAAGCTCATCGATGCGCATGATGTGCAGATGCCTGCAAAGCCTTGCGACCAGCTGCCACATCAATGTGCAGAAGATAATGCGGCCTTCGGTGTCGCCGTCCTCCAGCGCACCCGGCAGATGGCGGTAGAGGAGCGTGACCATCAATTGCTCCAACGGCACTTCCAGCGCGGGGGAGAGAGGCTCGGACGGCTCGTTGGGCAGCAGTGCAAGCAGCTGCGCCCAACGGTCATCCAGCCGCTCAAGCCCGTTCAAAAAATCCGCCCAATCCGTCCAGTCGATGGCGGAGGGGTCAAGCAGCTTTTCGGTGCGTTCACTTACGGAAAGAGTGCGGTCCTGCATCAGCGCAAACAGCTGAGCGCGCAGGGTGAGCAATTCCTGTTCAATGGGGTCGGCAGGCGCATCCGCGCCGTCATCCGCCAATGTGATAAGCTGCATGGGTTCTTTTTGCGAAAGGATCAGCTGACCTGCCGCTTCGCAGCAAAGCCCGAGTCCAACCTCCGTGCGGTCGGCGTAGAAATTGCGGAAACGCGGATGGTCCGTGCAGATTTGGCACAACACATCCTCGCCCAGTTCAAGAATCAGGTCGCACAGGCCGTCTTGGTTAAGAAACGGACAGCGCTCCTCCTCGCCCTGCAGGCGAAAGCATGCGCCTTCCTCGCTCAAGTCAATGTTCTCCTTCAGCCGTTTGCCAAGCGCACCCTGCACGTTTTGAAATCGCTCAAGACTGTCGGGGTCGATGTCGATCTCCCAGCCGATGCAGCAGCTGTGGCGGCATGCGCCCGCAATGCACTTGAACGCCGGGTAATAGGAAGGAACGATCTGCTTCATCGGTGTTTGCTGCCTTTCTGTGTTTGCGTAACTTTCTCTATTATATGCGCAAAACGGCGTGGCTTCAAGCATTCTTCTTGCGCTTGTACATGGGCAATGATATAATACAGGCAGCAAGTAAATGCGCTCCAGGAGCGATGAAAAAAGAATACACCTCAACAGGAAGGATGACCGATGATGAAAAAGGCATGGATCTTTCAGGGCGGCTGGGACGGCCATGAACCCAAACTGACTTCCGTACGCTTTGCGGCAATGCTGGAAAAGAACGGTTTTGAAACCACCATTTTTGATACGCTGGAACCGCTGGCAGACCTGGATGAAATGATGAAGCTGGATATCATGGTATTCTGCTGGACGATGGGCGAGATCAAGCGCGAATACACCCAGAACGTTGCCAAGGCTGTGGGCGCGGGCGTAGGTCTGGCGGGCTGCCACGGCGGCATGTGCGACGCTTTCCGTCAGGATCCTGAATGGCAGTTCATCACCGGCGGCCAGTGGGTATCCCACCCCGGCGGCGACGGCGTGGAGTACATGGTCAACATCAACCACGGCTCCAGCACCATCACCGAAGGTCTGGAGGATTTCCCCGTATGCAGCGAGCACTACTACCTGCATATCGACCCCGCCATCGAAGTGCTGGCCACCACCCGTTTCCCCAGTGTTACCTATTATCACATCTCCAACAAGCCTGTGGATATGCCCGTAGCGTGGACCAAGTTCTGGGGCAACGGCCGCGTGTCCTACACTTCGCTGGGCCACCACGACGACGTGTTTGAAAAATCTCCCAATGCCGCCATACTGATGGAACGCGGCATG
>JAZKYW010000217.1:0-10047 GCA_045612325.1 Candidatus Limiplasma sp.
CGGGTACGGTAGTGGTCGCCCATGGGGGACAGAAATACCTGCGTCTTATAGTTGAGGCGGCGGAAACTTTTGCAGTGGATGATACGGTCTCTGTCGCGCTGATAGCATGTGCGCAGCTCGCAGGGCGAAATAGGCTGGGCACGCCCGGCGCTTTCGGCAGAGAGGGCTGCAAAGGGGGAAAGACGCGCCTGTTCTTCGGCTTCCTGTCGCTGACGGATGGTCATGGACGGTTCTCCTTTCATTGGGAAAAACTGACCTTTTTGATAATATACTGTACAGACAGGCGTAACTCCTCTTTTTTCTTGACCTGGAGGCGCGAAAACGCTATGATAGTAGTATCATGGAGCAGTTTTAGGCTGTTTCGTATTTTCAGGAAGGTGTTTTATGGCTTATCAGGCCCTTTACCGCAAATGGCGCCCGCAGACGTTTGAGCAGGTGCTTGGACAGACGGCGACCGTGAAAACGCTTCGCAGGCAAATCGAAGCGGGACGCATTGCGCATGCCTATCTTTTCTGCGGCTGCCGAGGCACCGGCAAAACGACCATGGCCAAGCTTATGAGCCGTGCCATCAACTGTCAGGCTCCCGTGCAGGGCGACCCCTGCGGCGCATGCGATGCCTGCCGTGCCATTATCAACGAAACGACGATGGATGTGCTTGAGCTGGACGCCGCCAGCAACAACAGCGTTGATAATATCCGCGAGCTTTTGGAGCAGGTGCGTTATCCCGCACAGGTAGGCCGCTATAAGGTATACATCATCGACGAAGTCCACATGCTTTCTACCGCTGCTTTCAATGCGCTTTTGAAAACGCTGGAAGAGCCGCCTGCGCATGTGGTGTTCATCCTTGCAACGACCGAGCCGCAGAAGCTTCCCGCAACGATTCTTTCCCGCGTACAGCGCTACGATTTTGGACGCATCCCCTCAAGCCTGATGGTAGACCGTATGCGCGAGGCGCTGGATGACCTTGGGCTGGAAGCGGAGGATGAGGCGCTGCGCATGGTTGCCCGCGCTGCGGAAGGCGCGATGCGTGATGCATTCAGTATTCTGGATATGTGCGTTGCGGGCGCCGAAAACGGCAAAATCACTGCGGCGCAGACGCGCGATATGCTGGGCACAAGCGACCGCGAATTTCTGTTTGCGTTTTTCCAGCTGCTGGCTGACCGCGACGAATGCGGCGTAATGACCAAAATTGACGAGCTGATGCGCTCGGGCCGCGAGCCGCAGGTTTTTCTGCGTGAACTCAGCAGCCATAGCCGTTCGCTTCTGACGGTCAAGGCAGTGAAACAGGATGCCGCTTCCATTCTGGATATCACCGAAGAGGACGAAGCGCGCTACCGTGAACAGGCCGCCCAATTTTCGGATGCAAGGCTTTTGAAGATTCTCGACCTGTTTATGCGCACAGAGGGCGAGCTGCGTTTTGCCTCCACGCCCCGCATCGGGCTGGAATCTGCCGCGCTGCATGCCTGTGAACAGAATACCGGCGCTGACAGCAGCTCCCTGCTTGAGCGTATTGCAGAACTTGAAGCCAAATTGAGCATTCTGGAAGCTGGCATCGCTTCCGGCGCGATTGCCGCCAAGCCTGCGGCGGAGGCTCCCCGCAAACAGCAGGCGCCTGCTGCGGCAGAAGAAAAGCCCGCAAAGCCCTCCCTGCCGCCCGGGCCCGCTGATGCCAAGGGCGTGTGGGACCGTGTGATCGATACCATCAAGAAGAAAGAACCTTCCTTGCTTGCCTTTATCAAAACCAGCCGTTTTATCGGCAGCAAGGGCAATGTGTATCAGGTCATGATTCCCACTAGCGACAGGGCCAAATACGATGGCCTGATGCAGCCCAAGCGCCGCGAACGCATCAATGCCATTCTTTCGGAAGTAACAGGGCAGAACACGCTTTTTGAGGCTGTGATGGAAAGCGATGCAGGCAACAAAAAGCTGGATGCTGCGCGCGAAAATGCTCAGCAAAGCCTAATCGAAACTTTCGGGCGCGAAAATGTACAGATTGACGAAGGGAAACAGCAGTGAAGAAATCGTTTGAAAAAGCCCACCGCCGCGAACAGAGCGGCATTCGCTACAAGCATGACCTTGGTCAGCACTTCCTGTATGACGATGCGCTGCTGCGCTCGCTCGTTCAGGCAACGGGTGTGACCAAGGATGATTGCGTGCTTGAAATCGGCCCGGGTGCGGGTACGCTGACCAAGTGCCTGTGCGAAGCTGCAGGCAAGGTGATCGCCATTGAGGTCGATCACGATGTGATTCCGTACCTGAAGGCGAACAATGCTTCTGCCGATAACCTGACCGTTGTGGAAGGTGACGTGCGCAAGCTTGACCTGAAAGAGATTTGCGCACCACTGGGTGAAAACTTCTATGTCATCGCCAATATCCCTTATAACATCACCACGCCTATTTTCGAAATGCTGTGGGACAGCGGTCTGCCCATCAAGCAGATTTCGGTCATGATCCAAAAGGAAGTAGCCGAAAAGCTGATGGCCGCGCCTTCCACGGAACTGTACGGTATCCTCAGCGTTCGCTGTCAGCTGCTGAGCGTACCTTCTCTTGTGCAAATCGTTCCCGCTGAGTGCTTTACGCCGCCGCCCAAGGTGGACAGCGCATTTGTACGCCTTGATATGCGCAGCGAACCTCCCGTGCCCGTTAAGGATGAGAAACTGCTTATGCGAATGGTAAAGGCGGGCTTCGGCATGCGCCGAAAGACCCTTACCAATGCGCTGAAAGGCGTTGTGGACGGCGATGTGCTGCGTGAAGCGCTTGAACAGGCGGGTCTTTCCGCTACCGTGCGCGGCGAAGCGCTTTCTGTGGAGGAATGGATCACCCTTTCCAATGCTTGCGTTCGCTGAGCCGGCGGTTATGCACCTTGCTGCCTGCATACATGCCCAGACAGCACATGCCGGGAAACAGGTAATACCGGCTGCCCGTGAGCAACGCAAACAGGCTGAAACCTATTCCATATCGTAAATACCTGCCTGCACGTGCAGAATCCAATATTACGGCCAGCCATTGTTTTGCGCTGCGCCGTATTCTTTTTTTGCGGCCGAGCGCGCGCAGGTCAGCGTCGGTAGCAGGGGAGAAAGAACCCGCCAACGCGACAAGTTCATCACGGGTGACCACACGCAAAGGAAACACCTGCTCATCAACAAAGGCGGAGGCGTCTTTTGCAAGCGGAGCGGTCAAACAAAGGAGAATTTCATTTGCGCCCGAGTCTTTTGCGGCACGGAGCGCATCTACAATGTGCTGCGTGGTGAGTGCCTGAGACGCGTGATAATTGAGCGCTGTTAATAGGATTTTGTTTTCCCCGCATGCGCTGAGCACACCGCAGGAAAGTACGGTTGGATTGGATAAATGATATTTGCTTTTCAGCCAATCAAAGCATTGCAGGGCCGCCTGTGAATCGTTTTCCATCAGAAGACGCGAAAGAGCAAGCTCTCCTCCGATGGTGCGTCTCAACTGCATCTCGCGCTTTTGCGTGGCTTTTTTGACGTATTGTCTTATGCATAGCCAGATGAGCATTCCCAAAGCAACACCTGACAAAAGCGCGGGCAAACTGAGTCCCCACAAAAAGACAAACCATGCTATGCCAAACAGGCAGGGGAGAGAAAGGCGCAGCAGTTTATCCGAAAAATCGGCAACGACCGTCTTTGTATGGTATGTATGCATGCAATTCCTCCGTGGTGAATGGATTTAGAGAAAAGTATTTCCCTTTTTTGTGATTTTCTTGTATAATAATCTATAAGGAGAAGTTTTCTCTTTTTTGTTGGAAGGAGGCGCAAACGTGCCAAAGGAACGCATCGGCATTATGGGCGGCAGTTTTAATCCCATCCATATGAGGCATATCGAAATGGCTGCCTGTGCCAAACGCGAATTTGAACTGGAGCGCATCATTTTTTTGCCTACAGGCAATCCGCCCCACAAGCGTGCGGGGCTGGAGGATGCCGAAGACCGTTTTGAAATGACTCGCCTGGCAGTCAGCGGTGTGCAGGGTTTTACTGCTTCCCGCATGGAAATTGACCGCGAGGGCATTATTTATACGGTCGATACGCTGACCAAACTGCAAAAACAGATGCCCGATACTGCGTTTGATTACATCATCGGCGAGGATACGCTGCATGACCTTCCCAACTGGCGCAAGGCGGACAAGGTGTTCACCATGTGCCGTTTCCTGGTATGCTGCCGTACTTCGGATGAAGTGCAGAATGACCCCATTGTTGCGCAGCTGAAGGGTCGCGGAGCAACTTTCGCCTTCATGACGCTGCCGCCCAGCGAGGTATCTTCCACCTCGGTGCGTGAAAAGCTGAGCCTTGGTGAAGACGTCAGCGAGCTTCCTCCGCAGGTGGAGGAATATATCCGTCTGATGGGCTTGTATGGGCAGCAGGCGTCCCCTTCGAAGGCCGCGCAGTTTTATCCCAAACTTTGCAGTGCGCTTTCGGACAAGCGTCTGATTCATTCTCTGCTTGTTGCGCATACCGCGCGCCGCCTTGCGCGTATCCATGGCGTTAACGAAGAACAGGCTGCGCTGGCAGGCTTGCTGCATGATTGTGCCAAGTGTCTGCCGCTTGCGACCATGCAGCGCATTGCGCGCGATAATCGCCTGCTGCTCGATAAGGAGACGCTTCAGAGCGGAAACCTGCTGCACGGCCCTGTAGGCGCTGCTGTGGCGGAGCAGGAGTACGGCGTAACAGACCCCATCGTGCTTTCTGCCATTCGCTGCCATACAACGGGCAAGGTCGGTATGCTGCCTGTTGATATGATCGTTTATCTTTCGGATAAGATCGAGCCTTCCCGCCGCACCTATCCTGTGCTGGAGGAAGTTCGCTCGCTTGCCAAGGAAGATTTGGGCAAAGCGCTTCTGCATTCGCTGGATTCCACCATCGAATACGTACGCAGTCAGGATACGGAGCCGCATCCCATGACGCAAAAGGTAGCCGATTGGCTGCACAAGATCATCGCCACTGAAAACCAAACCAAAACTGTTTGATAAAGGAGATATCATCATGAACGAAATGGTAACCACGATCGCTAACATCCTCTATGAAAAGAAGGCCCAGAATATCGTAGCCCTCGACGTAAAGGACCTGACTGTTATCACCGACTGCATGATCATTGCCACCGGCCGCAGCACCATTCAGGTACGCACTCTCGCTGATGAAGTGGAAGAACGCATGACCGAACTGGGCATGGAACCCATCCGCAAGGAAGGCATGCAGGAAGGTCGCTGGATCGTGCTGGATTACGGCGAGGTGCTGGTGCACATCTTCCACATGGAAGAGCGTGATTTCTACCGCCTGGACAAGCTGTGGGCCATGGGCCAGAACCGTATTACTCTGCCCTTCGACAACGAGAACGCAGAAGAATAAGCCTTTTTGACCATTGTTCAAATGGCGTTCATGCACCGTTCACTTAACTGAGCTATCCTCTATACAGAACAATTCTGTAAGGAGGACGGCGCATGAAAAAACAGCGCACAAAAGACCGCACAACACTTGCGATATGGCTGTGCGCAGCTATGCTGTTCCTCTGTTTTGCAATGCTTCAATTTTATTTATGGCCCAGGCCTGTGGAGGAGGTCGGTGCGTTCGGCATGCTTTTGCTGGATGTTGCCGATGACGAAACAGCCCAATCCTATCACGTGGACGAGCATTGGGTTTATGTGCTGGCTGTGGAAGAAAACAGCCGTGCCGACCGCGCAGGCATAGCCTCCGGGGACAGGCTCGTACATGTAAATATGGAAACGCTGCAATCCACAGCGCATTTTGAACAGATGCAGGACGCTTTTGCGCCCAGAGAACAGGTAGTACTCGGCTTCAGCAGGGAAACGGATGAAAGCATGTATCAGGTGACCCTTGCATGGAAAGCTGATTGAGTGTAGGTATGGAGAGGTCAGACAATGAAACTGCTCATTGTAGATGATGAAGAGAAAATTCGCAAACTGATCGCCAAATATGCTGTGTTTGAAGGCTACGAAGTAGCCGAAGCCGAAAACGGCATGCAGGCGGTTGAAATGTCCCGTGTTAATGAAGCTGATTTGATCATTCTTGATATCATGATGCCGGAATTGGACGGCTTTTCCGCTGCCAAAGAAATACGCAAGCACAGTAATGTCCCGATCATCTTTTTGTCGGCGCGCGGTGAGGAATACGACAAGATCCACGGTTTTGAACTGGGCGTGGATGATTATGTGGTAAAGCCCTTCTCTCCGCGTGAACTGATGATGCGCGTTGGCGCGGTGCTTCGCAGAAGCAGCAAGCCTGTTGTAGAACAGGCGCATGAGTGCGTGCAGCTTGAAGGCATGCTGGTGGACTTTACCGCGCATCAGGTCAGCATTGACGGCGCTGCACTGGATCTTTCCCCGAAGGAATATGACCTGTTGTTCTTCATGGTCAGAAACCGCGGCATTGCGCTTACGCGTGACCGCCTGATCAGCGAAGTGTGGGGATTTGATTTCTTTGGCGATGACCGTACGCTTGATACGCATATCAAACTGCTGCGCAAACAGATTGGCGATTATGCGCGTTACATCACTACGCTCAGAGGGGTAGGATACCGCTTTGAAAAATCCATCGATTAAGAAAAAAACGCCGTCCTCTTTGCGAGGACGGTTTTTGCAGTGGAGCCACTCGCGCGGGATACGTTCACGTATCTTTACGTATTTTCTGCTGTTTACAGGGCTTCTGCTGGTGCTGCTGTGGCTGTTCCAGATCGTTTTTCTGGATGAGTTCTACCGCATGCAAAAGACGGATATGCTGCGTTCTTTCTCAAACAGCATTGTACACAACATCGATAACCGCGATCTGCAGGAACTGGCGGACCGTATCGCAGAGCAGGATAACGTATGCATACTGATCACGAATGAAAATATGCGCGCGCTTGTATCGGCCGAGTCATGGAACGGATGTTTGATCCATCACATGAATCCCTTTGATCTGTGGCGATACGCCAGTTCGCTCAGTACGGAGGATAAGGCGATCGTTGCGGAATTCCCGCTCCATGCATTCCGCAATCAGCTGTATGACGCCCGAAAATTCATGGGCGTTGTACCTCCCAGCGATGACGGAGAAGCCATGAGCCTGCTTACCGTGCAGCGTGCCGAAACGGCGGAGGGACACATTGTGTATGTGTTCCTCAATACGCTGATCACGCCTGTTACGGGTACTGTGCAGACCATCCGCAACGAGCTCTATTTCATTACCGCTATTCTGGTTTTGCTGTCGTTTATCATTTCGCTGATTCTTTCCAGACGCATCACGCAGCCGCTGGTTGAGGTCACTTCCGCTGCGGCGGGGCTCAGCGTTGGCGAATATCAGCCTGTAAGCAATGTCGGGTATAATGAGATCGCACGTTTGAATCAGCAGCTGACACAGGCAGCGCACGATTTGAGACGAGTGGATGAAATGCAGAACGAACTGATCGCCAACATCAGCCATGACCTGCGTACGCCGCTTACACTGATTGAAGGCTATGCCGAGGCTATGCGTGACCTGCCGGATGAAAACACGCCCGAGAATATGCAGGTCATTATTGATGAAACGCGACGACTTACAACGCTGGTCAATTCGGTTCTGGACTTGCATACCGTGAGACAGGAGCTTGGCGCTCTTAAAAAAGCGCCGTTTGATCTGACGGAGAGCATTCATGGCATCATGAGCCGTTACGCCAAACTGACCGAACAGGACGGCTATCATATCGTTTTTGAGCCTGCACAGTCGGTCAACGTGGTAGCAGATGAGGTGAAGGTGCAGCAGGTGCTGTATAACCTGATCAATAACGCGCTTACCTATACGGGTGCAGATAAAACTGTGACCATTTCGCAAAGCATTCACAAACAGACGGTGCGTATTGAAGTAAGCGATACAGGCGAGGGAATCGCTGAAGATGACCTGCCGTATATTTGGGACCGCTACTATCGCGGAAGCAAGCCTCATAAACGCGCTGCGGTGGGCAGCGGACTTGGCTTGAGTATTGTAAAGAACATTCTGGAAAGCCATGGTCTTGCGTATGGCGTGGAAAGCGAACAGGGGAAGGGCAGCTGCTTCTGGTTTGAACTGCCGCTTACCGAAAACGAAAAAATCGGCTGCTCTTAACGGAGCAGCCGATTTTAAAAATGAAATTACCATTGCCAAACGGCAGCCATCACAACGCTCAAAACCATGATTACAGCGAGGGAAAGGCTTACGATGCGGATAAACATCTGCTTGGCGTCCTTCTTGCGGTTGGAACGGTTGGCCATGTCAAACGCCTCCTGATGGGGTAGTTCATACAGTATAGCATATCTGAAGCGGTGGGGGCAAGCGTGAAACTTTGTCCGAAGACACTTTCACAAATGTTTCACATATGCCCTCTATTTGTCTGCGGGCTTTGCTTGCAAGTTTGGGTCACAGGATGTATAATATTTCGTACATATGCTGCGGAGGTGTAAAGGATGGACGAAATTCGCTTGGGCGATAAGGTGAAAACGCGCAAAACGCATCCCTGCGGCAGTGATGAGTGGACGGTGATCCGCATCGGCGCAGATGTTAAAATGAAGTGCCTGGGCTGCGGACGCATTGTCATGCTTGACCGTGCCGAATTTATCAAACGCCGCAAAAAAGTTTTGGAACAGGGCCCTGTTCCCGAAGCGGAGACTTTGCGCAAAATGACTGAACATAACGAAGGAGGAAATAATGATGCAGATTGAAAACGAAAATGTGACCGTTGAAGAAACGGTCGAGCAGGAAAACGAAACCAATCAGGAAGAAAAAAAGCCCACCAATTGGAAAAAGGAATTGCTGAGCTGGATCATGACCTTTGTGGTCGCGCTTGCCATTGCACTGCCGATTCGCGCATTTGTGTTTGAGCCCATCCGCGTAGACGGTCAAAGCATGTGCGATACCCTGCAGGATGGCGAAGTGATGATCGTTACCAAGCCTGAATATCTGTTTGGCGATCCTCAGCATGGTGATGTGATCATTTGCGAATATCCCGGCCGCAAAGAAAAGTTTGTAAAGCGCGTCATGGGTATCCCCGGTGATGTGATCTCCATCGTGGATGACGTTGTTTACCGCAACGGCGAGGCTCTTGAAGAACCCTATCTCACGCCCAGCCGCAACAACGACGGCTTCTCCATGGCTGATTTCGAACTGGGCGAGGGCGAATATTTTGTGATGGGCGACAATCGTGACAACAGCCACGACAGCCGCAACTATTACAGCTATTCCCGTCCTTCCGCCATCACTCGTGATATGATCATCGGCAAGGTACGCTGGGTGGTTTTCCCCTTTAACAGCTTCCGCGCGATCGACTAACGTTTGATTGATCGTTAATAACAAAAGAACCGCTCTGCGATATCTTTTCGCAGAGCGGTTCTTTTGTGTGCAATGATAAGCTATTTTTCAAGGAGTACAAGATATTCTTCGGTGCCGTCTTCAAGCTTCCTGTCATCGGTCAGACGAAATCCGTGACGGATGTAAAACGCAATCGCGCGTTCGTTTTTCTCAAGCGCCCACAAAGTGCTGACATGCTTTTGCGTTACAGCAAAACGCAGCAAGCAAGCGCCAATCCCTTTGCCCTGCAAAACAGGCTCAACGAAAAGCTTTTCAAGTTCCTGTCCGTTGATTCGGATAAAGCCTTTGACCGCGCCGTCATCATACACATATGTGTTTGAGAGTCGCTCGGGAGCGTTGAGGAAATCCTGCACGTATGAAGTGACTTGCAGTTCATTGAAATAGAATTCGTCACTTTGGAAGATGGGGTAGAAGTTCAATCGATAATTGAAGATCTCGATTTCCGCAAGCCTTGAAACATCGTTAGGGGTGGCGGGGCGGATGGAAGAAAGGGAATCGTTCATACATGACCTTCCGCATCTTTGGCAATGGTTTGTGCAATCACATGCGCTGCAAGTATCGACCCTGCCTCGGAAGGATGAAAATCATCGGCTTCATAAGGAGTGACCGTGTTGCGAACGGCGGTGAATGCTTTGCCCACATCGGCAACCAATGCGTTATTGTTATCTGCAGCCTTATGATAGGCTGCGTACAGCGCTGCATCCATTTCGTCATATGTCATGCT
>JAZKYW010000218.1:0-3516 GCA_045612325.1 Candidatus Limiplasma sp.
TCCAGCCCGCTGTGCTGGCAGGTGCGATGGCTGACCATGCCGATGTTGATGCGGCTGAATGTGAAGGACGCGCCATCGAACGCGTGCAAAACAGCATGATCAACGCTCTGCGCAATACGGTCACCGGCTATACCACGGTGAAGGAGCGCAGCAGAAGCATCAGCGCTGAAGGCGGCAAGGTAACGCCCGTGCTGCTGCCTGTTTGGCTGATCACTACCGTAAAGGACGGAAAAACCTACACATTCGCCATCAACGGTCAGAGCGGCGAACTGACTTGTGACGTGCCTACGGACAAAGCCAAGGCCTTTGGATGGGGTGCAGGCGTGTTTGCGGGCGTATTTGGTGCAGGCGCGGGTGTGCTGGCTGCGCTTGGCAAGCTTGAAAGCGGTACGATGCTGATCGCAGGCCTTGTTGCCCTGATCGCAGCTCTCGGCGTGGTTGCAGGCTTGATTGGTCAGCTCAAGCAGGCTGTCAGCCGGAACAGCGCTTCCGGTTATGCCAGTGACGGCGGTTTGAAGCTGCAGGCTGAGTATGATTACTACCTGTATACCAAAACCAATCGCCGCAAAATTGAAAAGCAAGAAGAAACAAAGGCCGGACAAGCCTGATAAGGAGCGTTGCATATGATGAAACGGTTTGCGCTGTATCTGTGCATCCTGTTGATGATGCTGTCGCTGTTTGCCGTGGCTGAAGACAATCCTCATGAATATGTAGGGAATATGGAGGTTGTCAACTGCAACGAATGGGTTTCCCTGCGCGAGTATCCCCGTACCAATGCCAAACGTTTGGTCAAGGTATCGCTGGGGGCCATCGTTCATGATTGCTACGCGTATTCGGATGAGTGGTACTACGCGGAGTTTGACGGATATAGCGGCTACATTCTTGCGGAATATCTGGAGCCGAGTGATGGACGGATTACCTTCAATGCCATGATGACCATTCTTCCCGACGAAGGTACGCCGTTTTATGCCGTGATCGATGGGGAAGAGCCGCTGGACTATATTCCTACCAATACCATCGTGCGCAACTGCAGCATCATGGATAATAACAGAATCTATGTTGAATGGGGCAGCAGATGCGGTTTTATTGACCTGATGCATGCGGAAGTATACAACGAAATGATGCACTATCCGCAGCAAATCACGCTGCACACCAATCTCTATGGCGGAGGCGTTGTAACCCCTTCTGATGCTCTCAAAATCGTAGATTTGAACGAATTCCCCATTCTGGAATACGATTACAACATCTATGAATACGAAGAGTTCATGAAGGCGGATTCTGAAGACCTGCCTAAAGTGAAGTTTGTGCTGTACACGGATACCACGGTCAGCAAGGTTCATTTGTTCAGCGTTTCGATGGAGGACTGGGATACCGATACCGGTGACGTGACATACGAAGCTGTGCTGGAGGATATCCAGTACTATGTAGACGCCGACCATCCGCTGTGTGTAGGCGCTGTGATTTGGGGCGACATGCCCAATCTGGCTGTTGGCTACGAGGATGAAAACTGTGTGTACCATTTCGTCTTTGTAGAAATCAGCGGCGAGGACGGCAGCCTTCTGCTTCGTGAATTCTAAGACGCCAATCAATCATCAGTAATTAAAAACGCCGGCAAAAAGCCGGCGTTTTTTGTGTGCTGTAATTGCATCAACACTTATCAAAAATACGCTGAAATCAAGCGTAAAATTGAAGAAAACGTGTAATGGGGGAGAAGTGAACCCATAGTAACAAAAGGGTTTAACGGGCTTTCTGCGTGGAAATAGACGCAAATAAGTTTTGGCAAATGCAACGGCTGAGCGCAGCAGGCGGCCCTCAAACCGTACTGGACGGCAGAATGAAGGCATAGGACATCAACCGTCAAATATACGGCTGATTATGCTGCACCTCGAAGCTTAACCATAAAGATGATATTTTTCTTTTCTGCGAACGAAGCGTTCCCGCTCAGGTGCATAATGATCAACCAACTGCTGGGCAGACATACGGCCTGTGCTGAAGGCATCGGTTGCAAGCAATTTATCGATATAGCGATGAAAAAATCGGGCTGCGGGTTCTTCCTTTACACAGTGACCGGCAGAACAATCCCTGTACTTGATTTCATTGGGATGAAGATCGCGAATGATTTCCAGCATGGTCAGTGCTGTAAGGAACGGTCTGAATGTTTGACGGTCATCAACAAGGATCTGCACGCCATTACATACCTCACCATTATGTTTGGATGCCTGAGGCCGGAAATAGACACGCGCAAACCGAACGCCTTCCAAACCTCTCTTTTTAAGGCCGTCAATCAGCGCTATCGTATGAAGCCAAGGAGCACCGATCAGTTCAAACGGTTTACTGGTACCACGTCCTTCGCTGATGGTAGCTACGCCCTCAAAGATGCAAAAACCTGCGTAGAGTAAATTGGCTGTAACGCTGTTCAGACTGGGAGAAGGGAGGAGCCATGGTACATCCGTCTCATCGTAATAAAGTTTTCGCATGCGAATTTTCAGACGACCATGAATGCTTATGCAGATTTTGATGCATATAAGATTTGTGAAAACAGCCGTGAATTAGGGCGAAAATACGCAGAAATTACGCAAAAAGTTGCAGGAAAGCTGAATGAGGTTTGAAGCATTTATCCCTTATAACACAAGGATTTCAGAAGGCATGATCAATAGGGATTTTGCAAAAAAACTGCAAAAAAGGGTAAACAAAAACCCCTTTGCCGGAAAAACCAGCAAAGGGGAGTTTGACCACTTGAAAGGAAGATTAGCGCTTGCTGAACTGCGGAGCGCGACGGGCGGCCTTCAGACCGTACTGGACGGAAAAATGAAGGAAAAATAAATTACAAATGTGGATACGCAAAGGCGTTTTATGCAGAAGGATTAGCAAAGAACGTAGACCTCCCATGTCGTTATGCATCGGGAGGTTTTTGTTAGTGCAAAGATCAAGCACCTTTATTGATGAGGTATAGAAAAGGGTAAGTTGAATGGTTTTATGCTCCCCACTTTATGCGTGGAACGTTATCGTTTCCATTCCTCTTCCGTCATGTCCATATCGGCTTGAAGCAGCGAAGCAATCAGTGCGTTGATGGAGAGCCCTTTACTTTTTGCGTGGTTTTCAATGTCTGCTTTCCGTCCTTTGGGGATTCTGACTTTGATTTCATCCAGTTTTTCCATGTATTTCTTTGCATATTCTTTATTGTACTCATAACTAGGCATAAAGACACCTCCATCAATACAGTATAGCATGTCCATAAATATGTGTACATAGTATCTTGTTGAAATTTTTGTCTCCACCGAGGGATTTTACAAATTTGCAAAAACTATGTGCACATAGTATAATACGGTTACAAGGTTGAGCGAGAGCTCAGCCAAACAAAAGGAGGTACACCCGAATGAGCAACCCCAACATGGAAAACAAGGTCAAGGAACTTCTGGAACTCAAGCGCATGAGCGAAGAACTGGACAACGAGATCCGGGCGGCAGAAGACGCCATCAAACAGGTGATGGGCGAGGAAGAAACTCTTCTGGCCGG
>JAZKYW010000219.1:0-4339 GCA_045612325.1 Candidatus Limiplasma sp.
GCGCCGATCTCCAGGGTGTGCAGCACGGGGGTGTCAACCTCGAGGAAGCCGCGGTTGTCCAGATAGCTGCGGACAGCGTTGATGACCTGGCTGCGCTTGCGGAAGGTATCGCGCACTTCGGGGTTCACGATGAGGTCCACATAGCGCTGACGGTAACGCAGGTCCATGTCCTTGAGGCCGTGGAACTTTTCGGGCAGTACCTTCAGGCTCTTGGAAAGCAGAGTCAGCTCGCTGGCGTGCACGCTGATGGCGCCGGTCTTGGTGCGGAAAACGATACCCTTGACGCCGATCACGTCGCCGATATCCATTTCCTTAAAGCCCTTGTACACATCCTCGCCCAGATCCTCGCGGCGCAGGTAGAGCTGCACATTGCCCTTGGCGTCCAGGATATGAGCAAAGCTGGCCTTGCCCATGATGCGCTTGGATACCATGCGGCCGGCAACGCTGACTTCCTTGCCTTCCAGCTCGGCAAAGGTTTCTTCGGTGATCCGGTCGCTTTCGTGGGTCTGGTTAAAATGGGTGATGGTATAGGGGTCGTTGCCCGCTTCCACCAGCTTGCGCAGCTTCTCGCGGCGGATGGTCTCCTGCTCGCTCAGCTGCAGCTGGGTCATTTCCTGATTCTGCGTATTCTGGGACATTGATGAACTCTCCTTGCAAATGGTAAAGCAAAAAAGTAAGGTGAATTAGCGGCCGATCTCCAGAACGTTCATCTTCATAACGCCCATGGGAACGTCCACGCTGACAACGTCGCCCACCTTGGCGCCCAGCAGGGCTGCGCCGATGGGGCTTTCAGCGCTGATCTTGAGCTTGGCGGGATCGGTCTCGTTGGCGCCAACGATGGTGATGACCTGCTCCTTCTTGAGGGTCTCGTTGAACACCTTTACGCTGTTGCCAACGCCTACGGTGTCGGTGGATACTTCGTCATCCTCCACAACGATGCAGTTGCGCAGGGTGTTTTCCATCTCAACGATCTTGGCTTCGATGCGGCTCTGCTCGTTCTTGGCCTCATCGTATTCGGCATTTTCGCTCAGGTCGCCGAAGCCGCGGGCGATGGCGATCTGCTCCGCTACCTGATTACGGCGTACGCTTACGAAATAATTCAGTTCTTTTTCCAGTTTTTCATAGCCCTCGCGGGTAAGGATAACCTTTTTCTCTTCCGCCATGGTGCTAGCTCCTTTCAACGGCAAGCCGTTTCTGCTTTTTTAGGATTCAAGCGCACCTTCATCCGCAAAAAAACAATACAAAGCCCCACCGTCCGGCGCTCCGGGCGATGAAGGCACACTCCCTGCGGATGCAAGGATACGATGGTATTATAGCCGCCCACACCAGCCTTGTCAATGGCTGGAAGAGGGAAAAAGCATGGGCTTTCCTATTCATATACTACAGGTTGAAAAAGCGCCGCATATTGGGTATAATAAAGTTTTGGGAGGTGAGCAGCCATGGACAAACGTCCGGTGGGATTGATGGACAGCGGCCTGGGCGGCATCAGCGTTTTGGGTGAAGCTCTGCGCTTTTTGCCGAATGAAAACTTCATTTACTTTGGCGATACGCGCAATATCCCCTATGGCGACAAGCCTCCGCAGGAGGTGTACCGCTGCACGCATGCGGCGGTGGATACGCTCATTGCACGCGGCTGCAAAGCCATCGTCATCGCCTGCAATACTGCCACCAGCGTTGCGGCGGCACAGCTCAGGCAGGAGCTTCCCCTGCCCATCATCGGCATGGAGCCCGCGCTCAAGCCCGCTTCACTGCTGCCGGGCGAGGGGCGCGTACTGGTCATGGCCACGCGCAACACGCTGCGCCTGCCCAAATTTCAGGCGCTGATGGAGCGCTACGGCAAGGACGCTATTCCCCTGCCCTGCTCGGGCCTGATGGAATGCGTGGAGCAGGGACAACTCAGCGGCCCGCAGGTGGAAAACCTGCTTGAGCAGCTGATTGAGCCCTACCGCACCCAAAACATCAAAGCCGTGGTGCTTGGCTGCACCCATTACCCCTTCCTGAAGGAAACCATCAGCCGCTTCTTCCCTGCCGAAACGGCGCTGATGGACGGAAACCTCGGTACCGTACGCCAGCTTCACCGAAGACTGGAAGAAGAAAATCTGCTCTCTGACGGCCCGGGCGGTCAGGTCGAGTTCCTCTCCTCACTGGATGGCGATGAGCCCATCCGCAGGATGAAGGACATGCTCGAACTGTGGCGCTCCCGCTGAGATACCAAAACCCGCTATACCCACGACACGAAAGGCGGCTAACAGCCCATGAACGCACTGCTCCTCGTATTCTCCATTATCATGAACCTGCTGTCCTACGGCGTACTGCGCAACGAATTCTGCAAAAAAGAAGTTCGCTGCGGCGCTGACCTGCATATCTTCAACGCCCTGTACAGCGTGCTCTCCGCTGCTACGCTCGCCATCATCGCCCTTGTCAGCGGCAGCCTGTGCATGCCTTCGCTGTACACGGTGCTCATGGGCGTTGGCTACGGCGTGATTACCGCGCTGTGTGCCGTTTTCACTATGAAGGGCCTGGAAACCGGTCCCCTTTCCTACACCAACGTCATCGTTTCCTGCGGCATGGTCATCCCCTCTCTTTCCGGCATGCTGTTCTTCGGCGAAAGCATCTCCGGCGGTCAGTACATCGGCATCGCGCTGATGATCATGTCCATCGTGTGTGCGGTGGATAACTCCAACAAGGGTTCCGGTATGTCCTTCCGCTGGCTCATCCTGTGCATGGGCGCATTTCTGACCAACGGTCTTGTCGGCCTGATGCAGAAAATTCACCAGTCCTCCGATTTCAAGGCTGAACTGTCCGCCTACCTCATCATCGCCTTCCTGTTTGCCGCCGTCTATTCGCTGGTTTCTGCCCTGCTTGGCTGCAAAAAGGGCCAGAAGATCACCGTTCTTGAAAGCGGCAGAGTGCGCAAGCTGATCCTCTTCAGCGTTATCTGCGGCGCTGGCATCGCCTTCTGCAACCATATCAACATGTATCTTTCCGGCGTGATGGAAGCCATCATCTTCTACCCCGTTGTCAACGGCGCCTCCATGCTGCTCAATACCATCGCAGGCGTTGCCCTGTGGCACGAAAAGCTGAGCTACAAGCAGTGGGTCGGCCTTGTGACCGGCGGTGCTGCCATCATCCTGCTCTGCGGCATCATTTGACCGCCCCCTGCTGAAACAAAGGAGATTGTTATGAGTTACACGTTTCTTGCCACTGCTGCCTTCGGTCTGGAAGGCGTAGCCGCCAACGAACTCAAGCGCATGGATATTCCTGCCCGTGCCGAAAACGGCGGCGCACGTTTCGAAGGTACGCTGCTGGACGCCTATAAAGCTAACCTGTGCCTGCGCACCGCCGACCGCGTGCTGATGGTGCTTGCCGAAGAAAAAGTAAATACTTTTGAGGATCTTTTCCAGCTGGTAAGCCGTATCGCTTGGGAACGTCTGCTCACCAAGGACGCCTCCATCCACGTAAGCGGCAAGTGCGTACGCAGCCGCCTGATGAGCGTGCGCGATTGCCAGTCCATCAGCAAAAAGGCCATCGTGCAGCGTCTGATGCAGAAACTGCACGTCAACCGTCTGCCCGAAACGGGCGTGACCTACCCCATCGACATCGCCATCGTCAACGACCTGTGCCGCATCACGCTGGATATGAGCGGTGATGCGCTCAACCGCCGCGGCTACCGCACCTGGAATGGCGAAGCGCCCCTGCGCGAGACCCTCGCTGCCGCGCTGGTCGACCTGAGCCCCTGGCGCAGCGGCATGCGCCTTTACGACCCCTGCTGCGGCACGGGCACGCTGCTGATCGAGACCGCCATCAAGGCTGTGGGCCGTCCCGCGGGCATCAAGCGCAGCTTTGCCTGCGAAAAATACACCTTCATGCCTCAGGCGGATATGAAGGCGCTGCGCGCGGAGCTGACTGCCTCCTACAACGAAAACACAGCTTTCAACATTGAGGGCAGCGATATAAACCCTGAGGCGCAGGAACTTTCCCGCCGTCACATCCGTCAGGCAGGCTTTGAAAACCGTATCCGCGTACATCAGCAGGACCTTCGTACCCTGCAGTTGGACGGCGAGCCCGGTGTGTTCCTCATCAATCCTCCCTACGGCGAGCGCATCAGCGACCAGAAGGGCGCCCGTGAGCTGTACCGCGAGCTGGGTCTTTTGATGAAGCGTCACCCCGGCTGGAAGCTGGCCGTCATTACCGCCGACCCCGCCTTTGAACGCTCCTTCGGCAAGCGTGCTGATAAGAAGCGCCGCCTTTACAACGGCCGTCTGGAGTGCGAATTCTACCTGTACAATTAAAGGGACGGGAGGGCAGGGGCTTCGCCCCTGCACCCCAGCCGGGAGGC
>JAZKYW010000220.1:0-15143 GCA_045612325.1 Candidatus Limiplasma sp.
CTTACCGGTACAGGCTTCGTTCACTTCGTGCACCTGCTTGAGGACGCCGGAAATGGCATCGAACTTACAGTTGCGCTTACAAATGGTGCAGCCGATGCACAGGTCGCGATCGATCTCAGCGATCAGACGGTTCTCAAAATCGCCCCACATGGAGCCGTTGGGACACTTTTCAGCACACATCATGCAGCCAACGCACTTGCTTCTGTCGATAACAGGCAGATTGTCGACCATGGTGATGGCATCAAACTTGCAAGCGTCCTTACACATGCCGCAGCCAACGCAACCGATCTTGCAGTTATCGCTTACGGTCTTGCCTTCCTCGGCAGCACGGCACAGGAGACGTACGGGAACGGTTTCAGGCTGGAGGCTCAGAACGCTCTTGGGACAAGCGCGTACACAAGCGCCGCAGCTGGTGCACTTCTCGGGATCAACCTCAGCAATGCCGGTCTTTTCGTTGATGTGGATAGCATCAAACTTACAGGCGCGTACACAAGTACCCAGACCCAGACAAGCATACTTACAGGCGCGGTTACCATCGTTGATCAGAGTGGCAGCAACACAATCGTGAATGCCGTGGTACTCAAACTTGTTGAGGCAACGGTCGGAAGAACCCTGGCACACAACAGTAGCAATGTTGCGAACCTGTTCAGGCATATCTTCCAAGCCAAGAATCTTGGCAATTTCGTTTGCTACGGCAGCACCGCCAACAGGACAGGCGCTGATGGGAGCCTTGCCGGCAGCAATCGCATCAGCAAGGGCGTCACAACCGGCAAAGCCGCAGCCGCCACAGTTGGCGCCGGGCAGTGCATTGCGAACAGCATCTTTCGTGGGGTTTGCAGGCAGTTCGAAAACCTTGTTGGCAATCATGAGCATGATACCAAACACAAGGCCCAGAGCGCCCAGAACCAATACGCTAATCAGAATAGCACTCATTGTTGTGGCACTCCTTTCTTAAATCAGGCCGGAAAAGCCCTGGAAAGCAAGGGACATCAGGCCGGCGGTGATCAAAGCACCGGGGAAGCCATCCATCCACTTGGGCATGTTGCTGGAAGCGAGACGCTCACGGATGCTGGCAAACAGCACGATAGCAAGCGTGAAACCAAGAGCGGAGCCAACGCCGTTTACGACGGACTCAAGCAGATTGTAGCCTTCGCGGGCATTCAGCAGAGCCATACCCAGTACCGCGCAGTTGGTGGTGATCAGGGGCAGGTATACACCCAGCGCCTGATACAGAGAGGGGCTGATCTTCTTCAGAGCGATCTCAACGATCTGTACAAGTACCGCGATGACCAGAATGAAGGCAATGGTCTGCATGTATTCCAGATGCAGCGGAACGAGTACGTAAGCCTGAATGAAGTAAGCAAACAGGGAGGCAAGACCCATAACGAAAGTTACAGCCATGCCCATGCCCATCGCCGTTTCAACCTTCTTGGAAACGCCGAGGAAGGGACAAATGCCGAGGAACTGGGACATAACGTAGTTATTGACCAGAATGCTGCCAATAACGATCAGCGCAATGTTATTCATGCAGCAGCGCCCTCCTTCTGCTTTTTACGGGAGCCGTACGCCTTTACAACAGCGTTTACGATGAGGATGAGGATGCCCAGCGTAATGAAGCCGCCGGAGGGAGATACGATGATCGCCATGGGCTTGTAAGCAGCGGGCATTACCTGCATGCCAAACCAGGTGCCGGAGCCGATGATTTCGCGAACGGAAGACAGCAGAGTCAGGGAGAACGTGAAGCCCAGACCCATGCCCAGACCGTCAAACACAGAAGCAACGGGAGCATTCTTGAAAGCGAAGGATTCGGCGCGGGCGAAGATGATACAGTTAACAACGATCAAGGGAATGTAGATGCCCAGAGAACTGGACAGAGAAGGAACAAAAGCCTTGATCAGCAGGTCGATGATGGTAACGAAGGTAGCAATAACAACAACGAAGCTGGGGATGCGAACCTTCTCCGGAATCACCTTGCGCAGCAGGGAGATAACCAGGTTGGAGAACACCAGAACAAAGGTCGTAGACAGGCCCATGCCCAGACCGTTGCTGGCCGCAGTGGAAACTGCAAGCGTGGGACACATACCCAGCAGCAGACGGAAGGTGGGGTTCTCGTTGAGAAGGCCATTCATAAAGACCTTGAAGTTGGATTTCTTCATGCAGCAGCACCTCCCTTGCCAGTCTTAGCAGGCTTTATAGCGCCAAAAGCCTTGGGCGTAGTCCACTTGTCGATCAGAGGAGTCAGAACGTTCATGAACAGAATGCCGAAGGAGCAGCCTTCGGGATAGCTGCCAAAGCAGCGGATCACGAACAGGAGAGCAGCGCAGCCAACGCCCATGATCACTCTGCCCCACTTGGTTACAGGACAGGTGACATAGTCAGTGGCCATGAAGAAGGCGCCAAGGATAAGACCGCCGCTGAGCAGCTGGTACAGAGCGCTGTCGGTAGTGCCGGCCTTGTAGATGCAGCCGGTCTTGATCCAGAACAGAACAAAAGCGGTAACAATGAAGGCAACAGGCACGCGCCAGTCGATCACGCGACGAACGATCAGATATACGCCGCCGAGGATCAGAGCCAGTTTACAGGTTTCGCCCAGCATGCCGGGAACTTCGCCGATGAACAGCTGCCACAGAGAGTAGCTGCCGTTTACCAGAGGAGTTGCACCTGCAACGGCATCAGCAGCACCCAGACCAAACAGCTGACCACCGATAGGAGCAGCTTCGGAAGCCATCAGGCCGGCCCAGGAGAGCATCAGGATGGTACGGGCGCCAAGAGCGGGGTTGATGAAATTCTGGCCCAGACCGCCGAACATCTGCTTTACCAGCACGATAGCGATCACAGAACCGATAGCGCCCATCCACCAGGGAGCATTGGCGGGCAGGTTGAAAGCGAGCAGCAGGCCGGTTACAACGGCACTCAGGTCACCGATGGTGCTCTTCTGGTGGGTCAGCTTTTCATAAACCAGCTCAGCCAGCACAGCAGCGGCAACAGATACGAGAATCAGGGAAAGCGCGCCTGCGCCGAAGAACCAAACAGCGGCAAGAGCGGCAGGCATAAGAGCGATAACCACATCGCCCATCAGACCGCGCGTAGATACACCGGTATTACGCAGGAAAGGAGACGAAGTTACAATGAGCTTTTTCTGCATATTGATTACTTAACCCCTTTCTGGGCAGCAGCCTCACGACGGCGCTGGTTGATGATGCGTTTTGCAACGCGGCAGCTCTGGGTAAGGTTACGGCGAGCGGGACAGGCCCAGGCGCAGGAACCGCACTCCATGCAGTTCAGGGCGTTCAGCTTCTCGGCTTCGTCAAACATGTCCTTGCGAACAAAACGATCGATAGAAGCGGGAACGAGGCCCATGGGACAGGCTTCGATGCAGCGGCCGCAGCGGATGCAGGGGCTTTCATCTTCCAGAGCGGGAACACGGTCCATGGCAAGAATGCCGCTGCAGCCCTTGGTTACGGGAATGTCCTCACGGCTGATAGACATGCCCATCATGGGGCCGCCGTAAACCAGAGCGCGGGTGTTTTCTTCCATACCTTCAGAGGTATCGATGAGCCATTCCACGGGAGTACCAACGCGTACGAGGTAGTTAGCGGGCTTCTTAACAGTACCGCCAACGGTAACAACACGCTCGATGAGCGGACGGCCGTCGTAAGCAGCACGGTGGAGCGCATAACAGGTACCAACGTTGCATACGATAACACCAAGATCCAGAGGCAGACCGCCCATGCGCACTACGCGACCGGTCAGTGCGTAAACGAGCTGCTTTTCTCCGCCCTGGGGATACTTGGTCTTGAGGGCTTCAACGTGGAAACCTTCCATACCGGCACAGGCGCGCTTCATTGCTTCAACAGCATCGGGCTTGTTATCTTCAATGCCGATCAGAACATTCTTGAGGTTCAGCGCCTTCTTGATCAGCTGAGCGCCGGAAACGATCTGTTCAGCGTATTCCAGCATCAGGCGATGGTCAGCAGAAAGATAGGGCTCGCACTCGGCACCGTTGAGGATAAGCGTATCAACAGCCTTGTCGGCGGGAACGCTCAGCTTAACAGCGGTGGGGAAAGTTGCGCCGCCCAGACCTACGATGCCCATCTTGCGGGCAAGGTCAGACAGCTCAGCCATCGTCAGAGCGGTGGGATCAGCAACGGGAGTGCACTCAGCCCAGTCATCCTTGAAGTCGTTGTCAATCACAACGCTCATGACCTGCGTGCCGTTGGCAATAACGGCAGGCTGGCAATCGACAACGTAGCCGGATACGGAAGCATGGATAGCGGCGCTGAGAGCGCCAACGGGCTCGCCGATCATCTGGCCTACCTTGACATAATCACCCTTGCTTACAACAGCCTTGCAAGGTACGCCGATATGCTGCTGCAGAGGAATGATCACGCGGGAAGGCTGAGGAGCCACAGTGATGGACAAGCCGGCAGTAGCCAGCTTGCCGCCTTTTCCCTCGTGCGGATGAATTCCGCCGGGAAAGCTATGTAAAATACTCATATGGAATCGTCCTTCCTGTAAGAGTTTTAGATATACATACCCAAAGAGTAGTATACCACAAAGAAACGTGTTAGAAAAGTTTTGTTTTTTATTTCACAGAAATTTTACTGCTTGGTTTTCCATTCGTCCGCAGAACGAAGGATGGCTGCAGCGTGAGCAAAGCCGCTTTCCTGGTCGCTGTGCGTGACGCCGATCAAACGGGCGATTTCTTTTACCCTGCCATCGCGGTCAAGCGTTGTCAATCCTGTGAACGTTCTTTCCCCTATCACCTGTTTTTTGACAAAATACTGAATATCAGCCATAGCTGCGATCTGTGCAAGATGGGTAACGCACAGCACCTGATGATAACGCGCGATAGAGGCCATCTTTTCAGCAACAACACCGGCGATATGACCGCTGATGCCGGTATCGATCTCGTCAAAAATCATGCAGGGTATTCCCCCATGTTCCGCGCCTGCTGCCTTTAATGCAAGCATCAAGCGGGAAAGCTCGCCGCCGGATGCCGTTTTATCAAGCGGTTTCAGCGGCTCGCCCGGGTTGGGTGAGATGTAGAAACAAACATGGTCATCACCCAATGCGGTGGGCATTTTTTTCTGCCCGGGCTCGGGTTGTTCAAACACGCAGGAGAACTTTGTGCTGGCCATGCCGAGGTCCTTGAGTTCGCGTTCCATAACAGCCTCAAAAGAAGAAGCCATGCGCTTGCGCTCTTCGGTCAGTTCGGCCGCTTTGGTACGGTAAGCGAGCAGTTTCTTTTTGAAGTCAGCTTCCGCCTGTTTCAAACGTTCGTCCAAACCTTCAAGCCTTGTCAGTTCATCGCGCATTTCTTCGTAATGAGAAACAAGTTCATCGGCGGTCATGCCGTAACGGCGTTCCAGCTTTCTGATTTGGTCAAGACGGTCCTGAATGGCTTCGCTCTGCTCGGGGTCAAAGCTTTCGCCCTCCAACGCTTCGCGAAGCTCGATGCCAAGTTCTTCTGCCTCGTAATATACGTTGGACAAATGGTCGGCAATCGCCTTGAATTTGGGATCGATTTCTTCGATCAATCGCATGGCCTCAAAGGCTTCGCGCATCTTGTTGACTGCGCTTTGCTCTCTGCCGCTGCCCATCATTTCTTCGTAAGCAGTTCGAAGAGAACGGTCGATGCGTTCGGCGCTGGAAATACGTGTTTTTTCTGCAGCCAGTCGGTCAGCCTCGCCCATCTCGATTGATGCGATATCAAGCTCTTTGACACGCGTCTCCAAATAGGATTGGCGCTCAGCTCTTTTGGCGTTTTCCTTGCGCAAAGCAGAAAATTTGGAGCTGCTTTCACGCCAGGCGGCGTAAGCTTTGCCTGTTTCCCCCAGAAGGATGCGGAATGTATCGCCACCGAAGGAATCAAGAAAACTCATGTGATTTTGACTGTCCAGCAAGCTTTGATGCTCGTGCTGACCGTGAATGTCAACAAGATGACCGGTCACACTCTTCAAAAAAGTCAGCGGGACGATCACGCCGCAGATGCGGCAAACATTGCGGCCTGTGACGGAAATTTCGCGCTGAATCGTGATGGTATTTCCATCAGCTTCGATTTCCTGCTCCTGCAAAAGCTGCTGAACTTCCTTGCTGGCGGAAATATCAAAAAATGCTTCTACAGATGCCTTTTCACATCCTGAGCGAATAAGACCGCGGTCAGCACGTTCGCCAAGCATCAGATTGATGCTGTCTACTATGATTGATTTACCTGCGCCTGTTTCGCCGCTGAGAACGTGCATACCTTTCCTGAATTGAATTTCGAGATGCTCGATCAGGGCGATATTGCGCACGGTCATCGACACAAGCATAAACCGTACGTTCCTTTCATTTGCAGATACATTATCGACGGATCATTGCGTTGATGCGTTCAAGCACCGTATGAACATCTTCGATGCTGCGAACGATCATCAAAATGGTGTTTTCACCTGCGATGGTGCCAAGAATCTCAGGCCACTGCAGGCTATCGATGGTTTCGGCTGCGATTCCTGCCGTAGCGGAAAGCGTCTTGATAACGATCTGATTGTAAGCAGAATCAACACTGATGACGGTTTCGCTGAACAGACGAATCAGACGCTCGTTGAGGCTGTTTTCGTTCTTGTCAGACGTCACATAGCGATAAGCGCCATCGGAAGAAAGCGACTTTACAAGGCGGAGCTCCTTGATATCGCGGGAAACAGTCGCCTGCGTTACCTGAAAACCGTGTGCGCGCAGAGCATCCGCCAGTTCTTCCTGCGTTTCGATCGCGCTGTCGTTGATGATATCCAGAATTGCGATTTGTCGGGCCGATTTCATTGTATATCTCTCCTCGTCAGCAACTCCACTCGGATAATTTGATGCGGATGGTGCTGAAAAAACTTCTGGGTGACAAATGAATAAACCTTGCGGGCTTTTCCGCTTTGGTAATGTGAAGCTGCTGGCTTGAAGTAAGCTCAAACTGCTCCTGACCGTCAACGGAAACAAGTGCTTTCACGCCATCGGTGAGTTTGATAACTACATCCTGCGATGCGGATGTAATAACAGGACGGTGCTGCAGCGAATGGGCGCACACAGGCGTAAGCAGCATGCACTCTACGTCAGGACAAACGATTGGCCCGCCTGCAGAAAGCGAATAGCCCGTGGAGCCTGTTGGTGTAGAAACGATCAAACCATCGGCAAGGAAACTGCCGACAAGGTCATCGTTTACATAGGCGTTCATGCTGATAAGCCTTGCATAACCGCCGCGGCTTACAACAGCATCGTTCAATGCATAGGTGCAATGACCGTCGAGCATGATTTTGAGCATCATGCGCTCACGAATGGTATATTCATCTTTTGCAAGCTTTTCAAAAGCGGCATCAATTTGGTCCATTTCCAGCTCAGCCAAAAAGCCGACTCTGCCAACATTGATACCAAGCAACGGCAAATCCAGCGTCATTGCCATTGCATTTGCACGCAAAAGTGTGCCGTCACCGCCCACAGCCAAAATCGCTTCACATCCATCAGGATGTTCGCTACGAAAAACACCCGGCATTCGCTTGCAAAGCCAAGGCTCTGCAGCCGCGGTAATGCCGGCTGTGTTCAACTTTTGGGCGATCACGGCTGCTATTTCTTCGATGTTTTCCTTTTGGTCATGCATCAAAACATAAACGGATTTCATTTTAAAACAGCCGCCTTTCCGGAGACCAGTATAACACAACCTGCATAACTATGCAAGGGTGCATAGTTATGCAGGAGTGAATTATTCTTTTGCCAGCGTGCGATGAGCCATATCCACGACTTCAGAGATACGGGCTTCATCTACAGGAGTTGCAACCATTTCAGCAGGCAGCAGCTCCGTAATGTACTCGATGTTTCCTTCGGGACCGGTAATCGGCGAAAAATCCAGCTGATTCATCGCATAACCAAAACTGGGGACGAAAGCCGCAATATCAGCGACTACCTGCTTGTGAACAGCAGGGTCACGCACAACGCCCTTCTTGCCTACATGCTCTCTGCCTGCCTCAAACTGGGGCTTGATCAGAATGCAGAAGCGTCCTTTGTGGTCCATCAGCTCTGCTGCAACCGGAAGGATCAACTTTACGGAAATAAACGAGACGTCCATGACCGTAATACCGGGCACACAGGGAATCTGCTCATGGGTAAGATAACGGGCGTTGGTACGCTCGAGCACAGTAACACGCTCATCGCTGCGAATCTTCCAGTCGAGCTGGCCATAACCAACATCGATGGCGTATACATGGGAAGCGCCGTTTTGGAGCAGCACATCCGTAAAACCGCCGGTAGCCGCACCGATATCCATGCCGGTCACGCCGTTTACATCGACCCGGAAGGCACGTAAGGCTTTATCCAGCTTAAGAGCGCCACGACCAACGAAAGGATGCTGATGTCCGCGGACAGACAATTCGGCGTCTTCAGCCACTTTTTCGGAAGCTTTGAGCACCTTTACCTGCTTTACATATACCTGACCGGCCATGATAAGCGCCTGAGCGCGCTCTCGGCTGGGTGCAAGTCCCTGACGCACCAAAGCCAAATCAACACGAAGCTTCTCTGCCATCTGTTAATCTTCTTTCTTGAGTATAGTTTGAATACGTTTTAACAGGCTTTCATCATCAAGACCAACCTCAGCAAGCAGATGCTTATGGTCGCCATGCTGGATAAACCGATCTTCTACACCCATTCGAGTAACGGAAGGATGAACCCCATGCAACTCTGCCCATTCAAGCACAGCACTGCCAAAGCCGCCCTGAAGCACATGCTCCTCAATTGTGAAAACAGGCTTGTTGAGCGCAAATACTTTGGCAAGGCATTCGCTGTCAAGAGGCTTGATTGTGGATGCATTGATGACACATGCCTGCATCGAAGTAGCTTTTGCAAGCATTTCCGCAACACGAAGCGCCGCAGAGACCATCGTACCCGTTGCCAGAATCACCAGGTCATTGCCCTTACGCATTCTCCCCCATTTGCCGATTTCGAACTTCTCAACGCTATAGCCGTCAAGCAGTTTTTCGGCAGATTTGGGATAACGAATGGTACAAGGCTTGCCAAGGCGATGCGCGGCACGAATCATCAGGCTAAGCTCCTCGCCGTTTGCAGGCGACAAAACCGTCAGATTGGGAATGTGCCTGAGGTACGCAAAATCGAACAGGCCCTGATGGGTTTGTCCATCTTCGTTGGCGATACCCGCTCTGTCGAGCAAGCATACAACAGGAAGGTCGAGAATGCAGACGTCATTAAGCAGCTGGTCATAGCCGCGCTGCAAAAAAGTGGAGTAAACGAAGAAATACGGCCTCATGCCGGAGGCTGCAAGACCTGCGCACATCGAAACAGCATGCTCTTCTGCGATACCAACATCCAAAAAGCGTTTTGGAAAAGCTTTTTCAAAGGCTGCGGTACAAGTGCCGAGCGGCATCGCTGCTGTGACAGCCATGATTCGCGTATCGTCTTTAGCCAACTCTATCAGCGTTTCGTTGGCAATTTCGCCGTTTGAACGTACGGAAGAAGCAGCGATTTTGCCATCCTCTACAAAGAAAGGCGGAATTCCGTGAAAAATCTCCGGCTTGCTTTCAGCGCGATGGTAGCCGTAGCCCTTTGTTGTGATGCAATGAACCACAACAGGTTCCTCAAACTGCTTTGCTTTTTCAAGCATTTTCTCTACTGCGCCCAAATCGTTGCCATCAATCGGCCCAAGGTAACGAAAACCGAGCGCAGAGAAAAATCCTTCGTCAACAAAGACGCTTTTGATCATGCGTTTAACCGTATGCGCAACACGGTAAAGAGGCTTGCCAATAACAGGAATACGCTGCAGATGGCTTCTCACCTGTTTTTTGGTACTGTTCCAGCCCGCGCTTGCGCGCAAGCCCGAAAGATATTTGCTCAATGCACCTACGTTTTTGGCGATAGACATTTCATTGTCATTGAGGACAAGGATCAATCGGGTTTTGCTGTTGCCGCAATCGTTCAGTGCCTCATAACACATACCGCCCGTCAACGCGCCATCACCTACGACAGCAACAACGTGATGGGATTGCTTAAGCGAATCGCGAGAACGTGCCATACCAAGCGCAAACGAAATCGCGGCAGACGCATGCCCCGAATCGAAGCAATCGTATTCGCTTTCCGCGCGTCGAGGGAAGCCCGCAAGGCCCCCGTAGGTACGCAAGGAGTCAAACTGTTCGTAACGTCCCGTGATCAGCTTATGAGCATAGGTCTGGTGACCCACGTCAAAAACAAGCTTATCCTTTGGCGTCTGGAAAACGCGGTGAAGCGCAAGCGTCAGCTCTACAGCACCCAGATTAGAAGAGAGATGTCCGCCGTTATGGGAAACTGTTTGAATAATTTTGGCGCGGATATCATCCGCAAGTTCTTCGCATTCTTCGAGACTCAGCGAACGGATATCCGCAGGCTCCTTGATTTGCGACAGTGCGATCATGATACGCTCCTTTGCTTATAACTCAAAGCTTGGCGCCGTTCTTGGGGCCGGCCTTTCCGCCAAGAGAAACATCTTTGAGAATATCGGAAGAATAGGCGTAATTGCTGTCATCCTTATCCTGCTTGGCCTGCATGGCGAACTCGACAAGCTTGTCGATCATCTTTGCATAAGGCAGACCGGTGGCTTCCCACAGGTAGAACGCCATAGAACCGGGCAGGGTGTTGATCTCGGTGATGTACAGACCATTGGTGGGCGCATCATACATATAGTCGATGCGTACAACGCCCTTGCAGTCCATGTTATTGAAGATGTCAACAGAAAGCTTCTGGATGCGGTCGCGCAGTTCGGGTTCGATGGGCGCAGGAAGCACGCGCTTCAAAGAAGCCATGCCCTTGCTGCCGCCGTTGGCGCCGTACTTATCCATATAGCTGAGAAGATCGCCGCCGGTTACAGGCATTTCGATCTCGCTGGCCTGAGATTCGCCGTTGTAACCCAGTACGGAGCAGTTCAGCTCAAGCGGCTTGTTAAGACCCTGCTCAACAAGAACCTTGCGGTCAAAGTCAAACGCAAGAGTCAGCGCTTCCTTCAGTTCCTTGCGGTCGTTGGCGCGGCTTACGCCAATGGAAGAGCCAAGAGAAGCAGGCTTAACAAACACAGGATAAGGCAGCTTTTCTTCGATCTGGTCAAGCACATTTTCGCTGTCCTTTTCCCATGCATGACGCAGGAACCAGCAATCGGGCAGGATCGGGAAACCGGCGCCGCGGAAGAACTGCTTCATGTACACTTTATCCATACCGATAGCGCTGGCGCCTACACCGGAGCTGGAATAAGGAATGTTGCAAAGTTCAAGCAGGCCCTGTACAGTGCCGTCTTCGCCATGCATGCCGTGGAAAACAGGAATGGCGCAATCCAGACGGGCAACAACAACTTCCTTGTCCTTGCCAAGCAGACCTTTGCTGTGTTCAATGCAGGTAAGCGCACCGGAGCCGGCGGTGAGGTCGGGATTGATGCGGATAACACCCTTTTTAGCAGGATCAAAAGGCGTATAGGTGGACATATCAAGCAGCGCTTCACCGGTGAACCACTCGCCCTGCTTGCTGATATAAACGGGGATAACATCATACTTTTCACGTTCAGCGGCACGCATCAGCTGTACAGCACTGATGATGGAAACATCGTGTTCACAAGTACGGCTGCCATAGAAAACGCCAAGTTGAATTTTACGGTCCATGTCGTTTCCTCCAATCAAGCTTCCTGATAATGATCGGGAAGGTCATTTTCATACAATACAGTATCAGTGGGACGAACAATGCTGTGGAGCAGACGGGTAGATGCATCCAGGCTGTCTACCTGATAGATCTGTTCATCGACAAAACCGGCTTCTTTCAGGCCCTCGATGATGGGCTTTACGCGGTTTTTGCCAACTACAATGGCAATATCCACGCAATCCTTCATAGCCCTGCCGAAATCGCGGTTATACTCATCTTCATTCGCACCGAGTTCAACCATGCCGGGCGTGATGATGATACGGCGTTCGGGGAATTCCTTCAGCACCTTCAAAGCAGCTTTTGCACCAACAGGATTGGAGTTAAAAGCGTCATTGATAATGGTGAAGCTGCCCGGACGGCTGATCAGTTCAAGACGATTCTTGACAGGCTGCAGTTTGGCAATACCATGAGAAATCTGCTTGAGCGTAAGGCCAAGATCACTTGCTACGGCGGAGGCAAGCAGAATGTTCTGCAGGCTATGCTCACCGAGCAAAACGGTATTGCAGGCGATGCTGCCCTTGTCGCGGATGTGAAGCATAAAGGAACTTCCCAGCGGAGATACGCTGATCTCATCACACCAGACGTCGCTCGTTTCGGGGTCGCGACCACAAAGAACCTTGGCTTTGGTGGTTTTGTCGTAAAGCTGTTTGCAGATGGCGCCGTCATTGTAGAAATAAGAGCGGCTGCCTTCCCGCGGAAGCGCATCGATCAACTCATATTTGGTATTGGTGATGCGCTCAATCGTCTTGAAAGTTTCAAGGTGCTGAGGACCGACGGAGGTAATGATACCGATGGTGGGCTTTACGAGTCTGCACAGTTCCTTGATATCGCCCACATGACGTGCACCCATCTCGCCTACAAAAATCTGATGAGAAGGCGTGAGACGTTCACGGATAGCACGAGAAACGCCCATGGGGGTGTTGAAGCTGGCGGGAGTAATCAACGTGGGATACTTTTCACTGAGAATGGTACCCAAAATGTGCTTAACAGACGTTTTGCCGTAACTGCCGGTAAGACCGATGCGAATCAGACCGGGGTTGGAAAGAAGCTTGCGGCGCGCATCGCGGAAATAACATTCGCTGATGCCTTTCTCAATAGGCCATGCAAGCAGACCGCTTACAGCAACGATCAACGGCAGCAGCACAGACCAGAAGCAATAGAGCGGATAAAGTGCCACAAAACGATAAAAAACCCAGCTTACAAAGGTAAGCACAAGAAAATGCACGATCAGAAGTCTCTTAACACGAGCGGTATAAACGAACTTCTTCTTGGCTTTTTTCTCGTTAAATACCTTGGCGATCACAAGGCCAATACCCGCACCAAGCAAGCAGAAAAGAACCGCAAAAATCAGCGAAACGAAACTGCCCTTTGCCGTCAAGCGAGCAATAAAACCAAGAGAAAAAACCAAAGTAATCAGTCCACAGCCAACAGCAGCACACACGCCGGGCAGAAGGCTATGGCGCCAATTACGCTTTACCGTACGGAAATATCCGGCGTACTGATAACTTTCAAGCTGAAAGTAATGCAGGAGCGTACGAGATGAAAAGAACGCGCAAAGAACTGCGGAAAAAATGAACATCAAATCAAAGTTGTTGCCGTTCATCAACTGATTCATGCGTTACCTCCCCAAAAGAACGTATTTACGATGACAGCGAAACGGTTGGCCTCTTCCAGAAATGCGAAATGCGTACGGCCGTCAAAGACGACCAATCCTGCATCGGGGATTTCTTTTTCCATTTGCTGCCCCATCCACAAGGGCGTTTCCGTATCAGCCGAGCCCCAAATAAGAAGCGTAGACGCTTTGATCAAAGGCAAAAATTCGCTCAAATCCTGATTGATGACCTTGACAAAAGTCTTACGCATATTGGGATTAAGACGCTTGTAGTCGGGAGAACCGTATTTCTGAACAAGTTTCTCCTGCAAGTTGTCAGCAAAGCTTTTCAGAAAAGGAATCTTTGCGACATAATTGACCATCGCCTTAAGCGCCTTATACTGCTTCTGGCGCTTGGTGGGTTTGCCTGCGTCCTTTTTGCGAAGACCGGCGCCGCCGGTAATGACCATTTTATCCACAAGCTGCGGATAATGGGAAGAAAGCCAAACAGCTACGCGTCCGCCAAACGAATGGGCAATGATGTGAACACGTTCAATCGACAGCTCATTCAGCAGGGAATGAACCTGCTTAGCATATTCCTCCACGCCCCACGGCACGGGCGGCTCACCGCTCTGACCGTGTCCGGGAAAATCTACAGCCAGAATAGAGGCGTTCTCCTTGAGTTCCTTTTCAAAAGCAGAGAAAATGGAACCGTCACAGCCCCAACCGTGCAAAAGCAAAACCGTATCTTTTTGATCACTCTTTTCATAGCGATAAAAAAGCTTGCAATCCTGAATCAAAGCTTCCAAAGAAGCACCACCTTTCCAGATGAACCCAAGATATTTTACCCTATCTTATGCAAAAAGAAAAGCCTAAACCGCACTTTTTGCGGTCAGGCTTGCATAATTTGATAAATATAACGTCTTTTTCGGCTGCTGATGGAAAATTCAGCCTGACACCAGGGAGGTACATCCACCACAGACTCCAGTTCACAGCCAAGAAGTTCACAGGTACGAATGCTGGGATAGTTGTCATCATCGGTTGTGATGACGAAACTGCGAAGCCCCATTTCTTCAAGCAGCGGCAAGCACATTTGACAAGCGCGCAGCGCTCCGTGCCGACCTCTGAAAGGCGGGTCAATGTGATAACCGATATGCCCCAGATAAAAGAGGCTTTCCCCCTCGCCAATGCGGAGTGCGATTTCCCCTGCTACTTTGTTGGATGCTAACTCAACAATATCAAACACCATCGAGCAAGCGCCGTCAAGTCTAGGGATTCTTCTGGCGTATTCGCAGGGTATCAATGCGAATTCATCGTCAGCATACAAGGCCTGGCGGCGTCTGCCTGCTCTGATAAATGCGATTTCAATGGGTTTTCTCATACTTCCTGGACCGTAACCTTGGACAGAAGTGCATCAAAGTCAGCTTTGCGTACGAGCTGCGTACCATCCGTCATGACGCTCGCAGCACCTGCGGCAACACCAAATCGGAAAGCTTCTGCAAGGTTAGCCCCCTGAAGAAGACCGCACATAATGCCGCCTACCATGGCATCGCCGGCACCTACGGTAGACTTGGCTTCTACGCGAAGCGAAGGCGCAAACAGCGTCTGGTTTTCATTCACAAACACAGCGCCTACCTTGCCCATAGACACAACAACATTCTGCACGCCATAGCTGATCAGGAAAAGCGCTGCATCGCGGATATCCCTGAGCGTACGCAATTCTTTATGCATGATGACCTGCATTTCGGGAAGATTGGGTTTGATCAGATAAGGACGTTCCTTGATGCCATACAGCAAAGAGTCGTCAGCGGTATCGAGGATCACCTTTTTGCCTTCCAACGCCTGCATACAGCGCTGATAAGTATCAGAA
>JAZKYW010000221.1:0-3946 GCA_045612325.1 Candidatus Limiplasma sp.
CAGTTGGTCATGAAACCGATTTTACCATTGCGGATATGGTCGCAGACCTTCGTGCGCCCACGCCCTCAGCCGCTGCCGAGCTGGCTGTGCCGCTCAAGAGCGAGCTGCAAGGCGGCGTCAACGCGTTGTGCGCGGATATCCACCGCGCTGCACAGCGCCAAATCGACCGCAAGCGTCTGCAGTTGAACGCCATGGAACAGAAACTGGCGGCTGCATCGCCTGCTCAAAGAAGAGAGCGCATCGCAGCGGCGCTGGAAAGCCTGAAAATGCGCATGGATGCAGCTGCAAAGGCAGCTTTGCTGGCGCGCAAAAACCGTTTGGAGCAGGCTTTGCTCAAACTTTGCGCGTCGGGCCCCATGGAGACCATGAAGCGCGGATATGCGGTGGTCATGAAAAATGATGCGCTCATCCGCAGCGCATCTGCCGTAACGAAAGGCGATGTGCTCAAAATTCTGTTTGCTGACGGAAGCATCGAGGCCGTCGCCGCACATCCCTCCGAGGAAGGAAATGCATATGGCAGCTAAGAAAAGCAAGACGCTCTCCTTCGAAGAAGGTCTGGAGCGTTTGGAAACCATTGCGGGCGATATGGAAAAAGGCGAGCTTGCGCTGGACGAACTGCTCAAGCTTTACGAAGAAGGCATGAAGCTTTCTGCCGAGCTCAACCGCAAACTGGAAGCGGCGGAAAGCCGTATGATGGAGATCAAAATGGGCCGAGACGGTGAAGCAGTGGCAGCGGAAAGCGATGTTGCGCAGCAGCAGACGCTGCTGGATGGCCTGATGGATGAATAACGAAAAGAGGGGAAAGCATGAAGCTTTATCGTGATGCAGTCGAAAACGCGCTCAGCACGCTGCCGCTATTGGCAAACGCAGGGGAAGAGCCTGTGACCGAAGCTGTGGAACGCGACCCCGCGCACGGTCTGCCGCCGCAGCCTTTGCGCAGCGCCATGCGTTACAGCCTGCTTCTGCCGGGCAAGCGCATCCGTCCCAGCCTTCTGCTGGCTGCCTATCATCTGGTGAAGGATGACTGGGAATCCGTGCTGCCGTTTGCCTGCGCACTGGAAATGATCCATGCTTATTCGCTCGTGCATGATGACCTGCCTGCGATGGATGATGATGCGCTCAGGCGCGGCAAGCCCACCAATCACCGCGTATACGGTGAGGATATCGCCATTCTTGCGGGTGACGGTTTGCTGAACATGGCTTATGAGACCATGCTGGAATCCGACTTTGCCAAAGCGCATCCCGCCGAGGCGATGAATGCCATGCGCGAGATCGCCTGCCGTGCGGGCGTGCGCGGTATGGTGGCAGGGCAGACGCTGGATGTAAAGCTTGAGGGCAAGGAACCCAGCATCGAAAGTGTGCGCTATATACATCTGCACAAAACCGCTGACCTTCTCACTGCGCCTGTGGTCGCAGGCCTGATGCTAGCCGGTGCCGGCGAAGAACAGCTGGAAGCGGCCCGCACTTACGGACGCGGCTTGGGTGTTGCGTTCCAAATCGTGGATGACCTGCTGGACCTTGAAGGCGATGTTGCCCAGCTTGGCAAGGAAACAGGCATGGATGCCCAGAGGGGCAAAATGACCTGGCCTGCCGTGCGCGGTGTGGAACAGGCCCGCGAAGATGCACGCGAAGCCGTGGAAAGCGCCGTGGAAGCCATGCGCATTTTTGGTGACAAGGGTGAAAAATTGTCCAAACTTGCACAGCAAAGTCTTGTGCGCAAGATGTGAATGATGTATCATTAAGATGAAAAATCTGTGCGGGAGGCGATCCATTGCATTCTATCGCCGGTGTTTTACATAATCATGTGCTGTTTGCCGGCTTGATCGGCTGGTTTCTGGCACAGGGACTGAAGATTCCCATCCATTATCTTGTTGAAAAAGAATGGGATTGGAACCGTTTCTGGGGGTCGGGCGGCATGCCCAGTTCCCATACGGCAATGGTGACCGCGGCAACGATCATGCTGGGTGTGCTTCATGGCTTTGATACGCCGCTGTTTGCGGTTTCGGCCATTTTTTCCAGTGTTGTCATGTATGACGCCACAGGTGTTCGCCGTGAAACGGGCCGACAGGCGAAGGTGATCAATCAGATCCTGCAGGATGTATTGATCAACGGCCGTCCCATTTCGAATGTAGAGCTCAAGGAACTGGTGGGCCATAAACCTACCGAGGTCGTCGGCGGTGCGGTTTTGGGTATTGCCATCGCGATCGTATATCTGATGATCTTGCATTAATTTTGAGGAGGTCTCTCTTATGGATCATTTTCTGGAAGAGGTAGTCGTTAACCGCAAGCCTCTGCTTGCAAACATTGCTCACGCTTTTGCCAATGTGATCATGGTCGTGTTTGCCCTGATCGGTTTTGTTACCCTGCGCGGCTGTTTCGGCGGCGAAGGCATGGTTCTCTTCATCATCATCACTGCGTTTTTCCTGGGCATCGCCTTCCTGCTGTTCCTGTACCGCGACCGCCTGAAGACGGAATACGAGTACACCTTCACCAACGGTGACCTGGACTTTGCCAAGGTTTTCAACAACCAGAAGCGCAAGACCCTTGGCACCATGCGCGTTAAGAACGTAGAAGCTTTCGGCCCTGTGGATTCCGATAACTTCCGCAAGCTGCTCAATATGCCCAACATCAAGCGCCGCAACTGGTTCCTCAACCGCGGTGCCAACCTGTATTACTTCTACTATCAGAAGGAAAACAGCGAAAAGCATATGATCATCTTTGAGCCCTCCGACGAGATGGTTGGATACATCCGCAAGTATCTGCCCCGCGGCGTTTATCAGCAGTAAGTTATGCAGGTATATTTGGATAACAGCGCCACCACCCGTCCTTTTGAGGATGTTGTGGCGGCCATGAATAAAAGCATGCTGGAGGGGTTCTACAACCCCTCTGCGCTTTATGCGCCTGCAATGTATGCAGAGCGGGAAATGACGGAGGCCCGCAAGACCATTGCCGCCTCCGTAAAGGGTAATGAGAAAAACGTCATTTTCACCTCCGGCGGTACGGAGAGCGATAACCTTGCCATCTGGGGCTGGCTGCAGGCGCAGCGCACGCCCGGCGAGGTGCTGTATACCGCTGCAGAACATGCTGCGGTGAAAAATGCGTGTATTGAAGCTGAAAAGCGTTTTGGCTGCTGCGCGAAGGAGATTCCTCTTTGTGCGGACGGAACGCTGGATATGGACGCCTTTGCGCAGCTTCTCAATGACAAAACACAGCTGATTTGCGTGATGCATGTGTGCAACGAAACGGGCGTTATCATGCCGATGAAGGAGATTTGCGAGCTGCGCGACAAGCTTGCGCCCAAAGCAGCGATCCATGTTGACGGTGTGCAGGGCTATCTGCGCGTGCCGTTCTCTTTTCAGCAGTATAAGGTGCAATCCTACGCGCTCAGCGCGCACAAGATCCACGGCCCCAAAGGCGTGGGCGCACTTGTTCTGCGTGACGGACACCGCATCAAACCGCAAATGGCGGGCGGCGGGCAGCAGAACGACTTGCGCAGCGGTACGGAAAACACCTGCGGCATCGCGGGTCTGATGGCTGCCGTCAAGGCTTATCCCAAAGATGCGATGGAGCGCATGCTTGGGATGAAACAGCAGCTTGTCAGTCTGCTTGCGGACAAGCTGCCTGAAATGACGGTCGTTGGCCTGCCTGCTGACCATCCCATGAGCGGCGGTCATATCCTGAATGTCGCCTTCCCGCCCGTGCGTGCGGAAACGCTTTTGCATGCGCTGGAGATGGACGGCATCTGCGTTGGCACGGGCTCTGCCTGCTCCTCCAAGAAGGGCAAGCATTCCGCGGTGCTTACGGCGATGAATGCGCCTTTTGCCGTAATGGAGGGCGCTATCCGCATCAGCCTTTCTCCCTGCAACACGGAGGAAGAGATCCGCTATACGGCGGAAAAAATCATTGAAAAGGTCGGCATGCTGCGCAAATTCACGCGGCGTTAACG
>JAZKYW010000222.1:0-3318 GCA_045612325.1 Candidatus Limiplasma sp.
AAGCTGTCGTGCAAAGCGAGCCTGATGAGGTGTAGTCCTCCAAAGAGGGCGTATTCCGTATCAGAATTTTGCAAACTGCTCGACGTTCAGTACAAACACCGTCGCGCCGCCCACGGTCACTTCGATGGGCATCTGGGTGTACATGTTTACAGCACCGCCCGCCAGAGGAGAGGTGGTGACCTGACGACGGCTCTTGCACAGCTTTTCGATGATGTGCAGGCAGGCGTCAAAGCGCTCGTCATCCACACCGATGAGCAGCGTGGTGTTGCCCGCGCGCAGGAAACCGCCGGTGGTGGCAAGCTTGGTTACGCCAAAACCGTCGTTCATCAGCTGACCGACCAGACGGGAAGCATCTTCATCCTGTACGATGGCGATAATCAGTTTCATATATGATCACTCCTGTTTTTGAATCTTAGAAACCAAGTATATTATACAATAAACTTGATGATTTCGCAACACTTAGATGTGCTTGTACTGTTCAGCCTCTTTATATTGTGGTAAAATACTTTAGTACAAAGTGACGGAGGAATGAGTAACCATGGTCAGGCAGATTGTAACAGATCCTCTTTTTCTGAGCAGAAAATCCGAACAGGCAACCAGGGCTGATGCAGGCGTCATGGCTGACCTGCTTGATACATTGCGCGCCAACCATGACAGATGCGTAGGCATGGCGGCAAATATGATCGGCGTACATAAGCGAATCATCGTGTTTGATGCAGGTCCTTTCTGTATGGGTATGTACAATCCCGAAATCGTATCCAAAGAAGGTCCCTATGCAACCAGCGAAGGCTGCCTTTCCTTACCGGGAGAGCGCAAAACAACGCGTTATCAAACCATTGAAGTGCGTTATCTTGATCAGCAGTTTCAGCCCAGACAGATGAAATACAGCGGTTGGGTCGCACAAATCATCCAGCATGAAATTGACCATTGCGATGGCATCCTCATTTGAGGGTGCCATCTTTTTCTATTATCGCGGAGTACATGGAACGTACCTTTCTTACACAAGATAGCACGGACAATTCGAATTCAGACCGATGAACGGAGGGAGATAACGGTGTTCAGTGCTGTTTTGTTCGGCATACAGCTGATGGTAACGATCGTCGTGGGTATTTATTTTTATTCCCAGCTTAAACAGCAGAGGAAGTCCCAGCCGACAAACAGGCGTGAGAGCGGGAAGGAATTTGACAGGCTGCAGAAAATGCGTTCTTTGCATTTGAGTGAACCTCTTGCCGAAAAGGTAAGACCCATGGAATTTTCAGATATCGTTGGGCAGGAAGATGGGATCAAATCACTCAAAGCCATTTTATGCGGTAAAAATCCTCAGCATGTCCTGATTTACGGACCTCCCGGCATCGGTAAAACCTGTGCGGCGCGTCTTGTGCTGGAAGCAGCCAAAAAGAGCAAGGATACGCCGTTTCGTTCCAATGCGCCCTTTATTGAGATGGACTCGACCTGTGTACGTTTTGACGAGCGTGCCATCGCCGACCCGCTTATCGGCAGTGTACACGACCCTATTTATCAGGGTGCGGGACCGTTGGGCGTACAGGGCGTGCCTCAGCCAAAACCGGGCGCAGTTAGCAAAGCGCATGGCGGCGTGCTGTTCCTTGATGAAATAGGCGAGCTGCATCCTGTCCAAATGAACAAGCTGCTGAAAGTACTGGAAGACCGTAAAGTTATGCTGGATTCGGCTTATTACAATCCTGATGACGGCGCAACACCGCGCTATATCCATGATATTTTCAAAAACGGTCTTCCTGCCGATTTTCGTCTGGTAGGTGCTACAACAAGAAATCCTTCCGAGATTTGTCCTGCGTTGCGCAGCCGCTGCATGGAGATTTATTTCAGAGGGCTTGAGCCTGAAGAAGTAGCCGATATCGCTTTTCATGCCGCAGAAAGAGCAGGTTACCTAATGACACGGGAAGATTCCTTACTGATAGGCAAGTTCGCCAATTGCGGACGTGATGCGGTCAATATCGTTCAGATGTGCGCAGGCCTTGCTCAGCTGGAAGAGCGGAAAGAGATTCAAACCAAAGACGTGGAATGGGTGATTCATTCGGGTCATTATCCTGCACGTCCTGAGCAGAAAGCAGATACGGAAAATAAGGTTGGCGTTGTGCACGGCCTTGCTGTTGTAGGCAGTCATCAGGGCGCGACGATGGAAATCGAAGCGGTAGCGCAGCTGGGCAGCGGCAAGCTTACCATTACAGGCATCGTGGAGGAAGAGGAAATCGGGTCGGAAGGACGGAAAATCAAGCGCAAATCCACGGCAAGAGGCTCTCTTGAAAATGTGATGACCTTGCTGCACTCGATGGGTTATCCCACACAGATGTATGACCTGCATATCAATTTTCCCGGTGGAACGCCTGTTGACGGGCCTTCTGCAGGTGTTGCCATGGCGGTTGTAGCTGCAAGCGCAATGACGGGTCGTCCTGTAAATGGCAGCGTCGCCGTTACTGGTGAAGTGTCTGTGCGCGGGCTCGTGAAACCTGTAGGCGGAGTACCCGCAAAGGTGGAAGCTGCAGAACGCGCAGGCTTGAAAAAGGTTTTGATTCCTGTGGATAATCAGCTGGAACGTCTTGAACAGACATGGATTGAGGTTACTGCGATTTCTACCCTGCAGGAAGCTCTGGATTTGATGCTTCTTGAAGAAAATACGTCTGCCGTCAATTCTGAAAACGAAGAAATGTCGGTTGCTTCAGCGATGATGATTTCTGCAGAAGAACAAACTGCGCAGGGCGCCGGCTCATAAGCGCAAAGAAGTAACAAACACAGACGAGTGCTTGCATTTAGCTGTTGTTGCCGTTATAATATAAAGATGCGGCTTTATGCCCGCAAGTTTGCCCGTTTTGGGCTTGTGGAGGAGCAATATGCAGGAAACTCTTCGCAGAGGCACGCTGACCAGCTTGCCTGTGCTGGCGCTACGCGGGATGATGGTTTTCCCGCACATGGTGCTGCATTTTGATGTTGGCCGTCCTAAGAGCGTGGCTGCTCTTGAAAAGGCCATGATGGAAGATCAGCGCATTTTTTTGGTTGCGCAGAAAGATGCTGATGTAGATGATCCGCAGGAGCGCGATCTTTGTCAGGTAGGTACCATTGCACAGATCAAGCAGGTGCTGAATCTGCCCGGTGACAGTATCCGCGTACTGGTTGAAGGCATTCAGCGCGGTGTGCTTCACGGCATCACTGAGGATGAACCCTGTATGATTGGCAATGTGCGCGCCGTCAAGGAAGAGAACGGCCGTGAATCTGCCGAGATGAAAGCGCTCGTACGTACTGCTCATGAATTTTTTGAGGAGTATTGTACTGCGAGCATGCGCG
>JAZKYW010000223.1:0-2529 GCA_045612325.1 Candidatus Limiplasma sp.
CTGGTGGCTGGCCCAATCCTGCACCCTGCCCACGCCCAGGGTATCGTTGTGGGCGATGGTGGAAGCCCACATCAGCTGGCACTGGGCGTCGTAATCGGCCGGCATCTTCACGGCCTCGCGTGCCGCGCGGATCACGGCGGTCATCGCGCCTTGCGCCAGGCGGTCGATCAGGACAACATCCTCGGTGGAGGTGAAATAGCGCTCCATCATGTGCGCCATGATGTCCACAACGCCGCAGGCCGTCTGGAAAGGCGGCAGGGTGAAGGTGTACTCGGGGTTGAGGATGGAAAACTTGGGGAAGTTCAGGGGCGTGTTGCGGCCGCACTTGCACTGATCTTCTTCGCGGGTGATAACGCAGGAGTTGCTCATTTCGCTGCCGGCAGCGGGCAGGGTAACGATGGTGCCAAGGGGCAGCACCTCGGTATTGGCGCCCTTGTTGGTAAACAGGTCCCACACGTCGCCGTCATAGCAGGCGCCGTTGGCGATGGCCTTGGCGGTATCGATGGCGCTGCCGCCGCCTACAGCCAGCACAAGCTGGATATCATGCTCGCGGCAAAGAGCAATGCCCTCGCGCACCAAAGACAGGCGGGGATTGGGCTGAACACCGCTGACTTCCCATACCTGTGCGCCTTCGGCGTTCAGGATATTCATTACGCTGTCATACAGGCCGATGCGCTTGATGCTGCCGCCGCCGTATACCAGCAGGATGCGGGTGCCGTAGTTCTTTACTTCGGCTGCAAGCTGGTCAAGCGCGGCCTTGCCAAAGTGGATGCGGGTAGCGTTTTGAAAAGTAAAATCGATCATTCGTATTTCTCCTTTATGAAAAAATCACTCAGTAAAGCTGGGAACGGTAGCGCATGGCGCGGCGCTGCATGCCTGCATCGTAATCGGCTTTTTCGGCTTCGGTCTCGCAAATCAGGCGAGGCACTTTGGTGGGCTTGCCATCCTTGTCAACGGCGACCATGGTCAGGTATGCCCGGTTGATGTGCAGGCGTTCACCGGGATTGCTTAAACGCTCCACAAAGGTATCAACACATACTTCCATGCTGGTATTGCCAACGCAGGTGATGCGTCCTGCGATGGTAACGATATCGTTAAGATAGGCGGGCGCGATGAAATTGAGGTGGTCGACCGCCGCGGTGCGCGTGTCGCAGCCGCAGTGACGCCTTGAAACAACGCCTGCCACTACATCGATCCACTGCATGAGCATGCCGCCAAAAAGCGTGTATGCGGCATTTACGTCAACAGGAGTAATGATATGTACCTGCTCGGCGCGGCTGGAGGCAACTGTTCTGTACTGTTCATCCATTTGAGGTATTCTCCTTTACGGCGGGGGATTTTTGAGAGGGGTCTTCCTGCTTGCCGTAATAGACAGGCGGCAGGTCGCTCAGCTGAGCACGAAGGGAAGGGCTGAGGAGCTCGCGGTCAAAAGCGCTCAAAAAGAGCATTCTTCTGCGCGGCATGGGGTGGATGGCGAACCATGCGGGTTTACGCTGGTACAGACGCTCCCACAAAAGCGCATCGCTGAAACCGCGCTTCAATTCAGCGTCAAGCAGCGTGATGGATTGCACCAGTTTGGAAAGCGCGGGCAGGGTATCGCGCGGCACAACAATAAAACTGGGGTCGGGTACGCCGTTGACGGTGGCGATGTGAATGCGGTCATCCATCATGGAGGAAAAATCGGGCACGGCTTCTTCGCACACAGGATGGGGGAGTGTATCCATATCCACCCACGCGGCATGCGTAAACTCTGTCTGCACACCCACGGCATGATTGACGAGCGCCATCTTGCTGCGGGCAAACAGGGTGTCCTCCTTCATGCCCTTTTGCAAAAGCGTGCGCGGCAGAAGCTTTGTATCGGGATAGCTTTTGGTATTGGGAAATGCGGCTCGAAGCGCGCGCTCCTGCGTGCCGCCCGTAAACAAAACCAGCGGCAGGCTGTGGATGCGCCTCAAAAAGCCAAAACGAAGCAGATAGAATGCGCTTGCCACGCGCGGATTGGGCAGGTCGATAAAGGCGCTCACAAACAGAGGCATATCGATTTCCAGCAGATGCAGTTTGGTCGCGCGTGCACGCTGCTTGAAAAGCAGTTTGCGCGGGATGCGCTGGAGGTATGTGTCCTCATGCCCGAATAGACCCATGGCGGCTTTGGCGCTGCAGAGGCGCTCGCCGTTTTGAAAACCGAGCAGCTGCTCAAAGCGGGCAAGCGTGGTGCCGGGCAGCACGTCGGCAGAGGGCAGCAGCATATGCTGCACAGGCTGCGTGCCTACGGGCCACAGATGCACCCGATGGAGTGCGCGCACGGTGTAGCTGTCGAGATAGGCTTCCAGAGAGAGGGCTTCCGAAGAAAGGTCGTGAGCATTGCGCAAAAATGTGGTTGTGCCAAACACAAACGCGGGGTCGACCACCATGGTGCGTACAGGCTGCGTGGCGCAAACAAGCGAGAGGCCTTTGCCGAGGGTGACGGTATCATCGCCCAGCACCTCTTTTAAGGCGGGCAGATGGGCTTCCGGCACGGCAGAAGGCTGC
>JAZKYW010000224.1:0-17407 GCA_045612325.1 Candidatus Limiplasma sp.
ACGACATGGCTACGATCCGACTTGTATGCGGCAACGGGATCGTCTGCTGCGGTAATGGGACGACCGACAACGATATAATCGGAGCCAATCTCCTTGGCAGCTGCGGGGGTCATAACGCGCTTCTGGTCGCCAACGTCACCATCGGCAAAACGAACGCCGGGGGTAACGGTCAGGAACTTCTCGCCGCAACGGGCATGTACCTTGCCGGCTTCCAGGGGAGAGCAGACAACGCCGTCCAGACCGGCATTCTTGGCGGTCTCAGCGTAGTGCATAACAACTTCGTCGATGGGCTCCTTGATCAGCAGGTCCTTTTCCATGGCTTCCTGATCGGTGGAGGTGAGCTGGGTAACGGCGATCAGCAGGGGGCGGGTGCCATCCTCACGGGTCAGGCCTTCAATGGCAGCCTTCATCATGGCGGTGGTGCCGGCGGCGTGCAGGTTGGTCACGTCAACATCCAGATTGCGCAGAACGCTCATGGCCTTCTTAACGGTGTTGGGGATGTCGTGCAGCTTCAGATCCAGGAAGATCTTGTGGCCGCGGCGCTTGATCTCACGTACGATTTCGGGACCTTCGGCATAGTACAGTTCCATGCCGATCTTCACGAAAGGCTTTACATCGGTAAACTTATCAAGGAAAGCAAGAGTGGCTTCGCGGCTGGCGAAGTCGCAGGCAATGATTACGTCACGGTTCATTTCCAGGCACCTCCGATAATTTCTTCAAGGCTCTCGATGCGATACTTCTTCATCACTTCGGGCAGCTCATTGATGATCTTGGGACATACATAGGGATCAACCAGATTCTGCGCGCCGATCTGCACAGCGGTGGCACCGGCGAGCATCATCTCGATCACATCTTCAGCGGTAGCAACGCCGCCCATGCCGATGATGGGGATATTGACAGCGCGGGCTACCTGATACACCATGCGTACAGCCACGGGGAAAATAGCGGGGCCGGAGAAGCCGCCCATGGTGTTGGCAATAACGGGCTTCCTGGTCTTGAGGTCGATGCGCATGCCCAGCATGGTGTTGATCAGGCTGAGGCCGTCAGCGCCCGCGGCTTCGCAGGCCTTGGCAACGGCAACGATATCCGTTACGTTGGGGCTGAGCTTGATGTACACAGGCTTGGTGGTCACAGCCTTGACAGCCTTGGTAACAGCAGCAGCGTTCTCGGGGCTGGTGCCGAAAGCCATGCCGCCGCCGTGAACGTTGGGGCAGGATACGTTGACCTCGATGATGCCTACCTGATCTTCCTTGTCGATGAGGCGGCAGCACTCCACATACTCATCGATGGAGAAGCCGGAGATGTTGGCAACGACCTTCTTGTGGAAGTACTTCTTCATCTCGGGCAGTTCGTGCTCGATGACATGGTGGATGCCGGGGTTCTGCAGGCCGACGGCATTGATCATGCCGGCAGTGCACTCGGCAATGCGGGGCGTGGGGTTGCCGAAGCGGGGCTCCAGCGTGGTACCCTTGAAGGAGAAGGAGCCCAGCATGTTGATATCCCACAGCTCGGCAAACTCCTTGCCGAAGCCGAAGGTGCCGCTGGCGGGGATGAGGGGATTATCCAGCGTCCAGCCGGAAAGCGTGACCTTGGTATTTACCATATGATCTCCTCCTTCACCAGCACAGGGCCGACCTTGCAGATGCGCTTGTTGCCGTACTTGGTCTTGCAGGAGCAGCCCATGCACACGCCGAAGCCGCAGGCCATGCGCTCCTCAAAGCTGAACTGACCGGAAACGCCCTTCTCGTCCAGCACTTTATACACGGCCTTGAACATGGGTTCGGGGCCGCAGGTGTATACGTAGTCAAAGTCGCCGTCCATGGCAGCGGTCACGAAACCCTTGGCGCCCATGCTGCCGTCGGCAGTGGTCACGGTCACGGGTACGCCCAGCGCTTCAAATTCATCCTTCCAGAAAACCTCGGAAGCGGTGTTGAAGCCCAGTACCACGGAGGGCTGCTTGCCCTGCGCGATGAGCGCCTTGCACAGCGCGTACAGCGGGGGCACACCCACGCCGCCGCCGATGAGCAGGGGTTTTTTCTCTTCGCCGTCGATGTTGTAGCCGTTGCCCAGGCCGATGAGCAGGTCAAGCTCGGTGCCGTCAGGCAGAAGCTTCATGGCTTCGGTGCCGTGGCCGACTACTTTGTAGATCAGATCCAGGGTGCCGTTTTCGCCGCTTACCCAATCGTTGATGGAGATGGGACGGCGCAGATAAAAGCCGGGCAGCTGGATCTGTACGAACTGACCGGTCTTGGTAATGCCGGTGGTATCGCCCGTAAGGCGCATGAAGTAAACATTGGGGGCAAGCTGACGCTGCTCCTTGATCGTAAATTTCATCGGTATACTCCTCGCATTTGCGCTTCTCTTAAGCGGGGTGCAGGGGTTTTTTATTCCCCTGCACCCTGCAGTTATTTAAGAATCAATGGTGGAGATGCACAGAGTGATCTCTTCCAGTACGTCCAGCAGCACGCGCACGGTATCCAGCGCGGTGAACATGGTCACGTTGTTTTCAACAGCGCAGCGGCGGATCTCGGAACCGTCACCGGCGTGAGCGCCAGCGGCTTCACGGGTGTTGATCACGTAGTTGACATGGCCCTGACGGATGGAGTTGAGGATCTCCTCGCTGCCGTCGCTGATCTTGGCGCGGCTGCGGGTGCGGATGCCGTGAGCCTTGAGGAAGTTGGCGGTGCCTTCGGTAGCCTCGATGTTGAAGCCCAGGTCATAGAAGCGGCGGATGAGGGGCAGCGCTTCTTCCTTATCGCAGTCAGCGATGGTGACAAAGATGGTGCCGTAGTTGGCAACATTCATGCCGGAAGCCTGCATGGCCTTGTACAGGGCGCGGGTGAGGCTGCTGTCGTAGCCGATGGCTTCGCCGGTGGACTTCATTTCGGGGGTGAGGTAGGCGTCCATGCCGCGCAGCTTGGAGAAGCTGAAGGCAGGAGCCTTGACGTACCACTTCTTCTTGTCGGGCACAACAACATCGGTGATGCCCTGTTCACGCAGGCTGTGGCCCAGCATGACCTTGGTGGCGATATCAGCCAGCGGCACACCGGTGGCCTTGCTCAGGAAGGGCACGGTACGGGAGGAACGGGGGTTGACTTCGATAACGAAGACGTTGTCCTCCTTATCCACGATGAACTGGATGTTGTACAGACCCTTGATGCCGATGCCAAGGCCCAGACGCACGGTGTAGTCGATGATGGTCTGACGGGCCTTTTCGCTTACGGAGAAGGTGGGATATACGCTGATGGAGTCGCCGGAGTGAACGCCGGTGCGTTCAACGTGCTCCATGATGCCGGGGATGTAAACGTTCTCGCCGTCACATACAGCGTCGGTCTCCAGCTCCTTGCCGGTGATGTAGTGGTCGACCAGCACGGGCTGATCCTCGCTCACCAGAACGGCGGTCTTGAGGTAGTGACGCAGAGCGGGTTCGTCGGGAACGATCTGCATGGCGCGGCCGCCCAGTACGTAGCTGGGGCGTACCAGTACGGGATAGCCGATGCGCTCGGCAACGCGTACGCCGGCCTCGATATCGGTAACGGCTTCGCCGTTGGGCTGGGGAATGCCCAGCTCGTTCATGATCTTTTCGAAAGCATCGCGGTTTTCGGCACGGGTGATAGCTTCCACGTCGGTGCCGACGATCTTTACGCCCATGCCGTGCAGACGGTCAGCAAGGTTGATGGCAGTCTGACCGCCGAGGCTTACGACCACGCCTTCGGGCTTCTCAAGGGTGACGATGTTCATCACGTCTTCCACGGTGAGGGGCTCGAAGTACAGCTTGTCGCTGGTGGTGTAGTCGGTGGATACGGTCTCGGGGTTGTTGTTGATGATGATGGCTTCGTAGCCGCTGCGGCGGATGGTCCAGATGGCGTGTACGGTGGAGTAGTCAAACTCAACGCCCTGACCGATGCGGATGGGGCCGGAGCCCAGAACGATGATCTTCTTGCGGTCGGAGACCTTGGACTCGTTCTCGCCTTCGTAGCTGGAGTAGAAGTAAGGCACATAGGCGTCAAACTCGCCGGCGCAGGTATCGATCATCTTGTAAACGGGCATGATGCCGTTGGCCTCGCGCAGACGGAAGACTTCCTGCTCCGTCATGCCCCAAACCTGACCGATGTACTTATCGCCGAAGCCCATGCGCTTGACCGTGCGCAGGGTATCCAAATCGCGGGGATTGGCGCGCAGGGTCTTTTCCATCTTGACGATGTTGCGGATCTTGTCCAGGAAGAACATGTCGATCTTGGTGTAATCGTAGATCAGACCAAGGTCGGCGCCCAGACGGATGAGCTGAGCGATGGCGTAGAGACGGTCGTCGGTGCCTTCGCGGATGTAATCCAGCAGGCGGTCGGCATGCCAGCTGTCAAACTTGGGATTGTAGATGTGGCAAACGCCGGTCTCCAGAGAGCGGACGCCCTTGAGCAGGGCTTCTTCCAGCGTGCGGCCGATGGACATGACCTCGCCGGTGGCCTTCATCTGGGTGGACAGCTTGTTGCTGGCGCCTTCCAGCTTATCGAAGGGGAAGCGGGCCAGCTTGGCTACAACATAGTCCAGCGCGGGCTCGAAGCTGGCGGGGGTGGAGGCCAGCTGGATCTCCTCCAGGTGCATGCCTACGGCAACCTTGGCGGTCACGCGGGCAATGGGGAAGCCGCTGGCCTTGGAAGCCAGAGCGGAGGAGCGGCTGACGCGGGGGTTGATCTCGATGAGATAGTACTTGAAGCTGTAGGGATCCAGCGCGAACTGCACGTTGCAGCCGCCGGCGATCTTCAGCTCGCGGATGATCTTGAGCGCGCTGTCGCGCAGCATGGAGCATTCCTTGAGGGTCAGGGTCTGCGCGGGAGCAACAACGATGGAGTCGCCGGTGTGGATGCCGACGGGGTCGATGTTTTCCATGGAGCAGATGGAGATGGCGGTGTCATTGGCGTCGCGCATGACCTCGAACTCGATCTCCTTGTAGCCCTTGATGCTCTTTTCGACCAGTACCTGATGTACGGGAGACAGCTTGAGCGCGTTCTTGAGCAGCTCTTCCATCTCCTGGGGGTTGTCGGCAAAGCCGCCGCCGGTGCCGCCCAGAGTGAAAGCGGGGCGCAGAACAACGGGGTAGCCGATCTCTTCAGCCGCGGCAAAGCCTTCTTCCATGGTGGTGGCGATCAGAGAAGGCAGGACGGGCTCGCCCAGCTTTTCGCACAGCTCCTTGAACTTTTCGCGGTCTTCGGCGCGGTCGATACTTTCAAAGCTGGTGCCCAGAATTTCTACCTGGCACTCATCCAGCACGCCCTTGCGCTTGAGCTGCATGGCAAGGTTCAGGCCGGTCTGGCCGCCCAGGCCGGGCAGGATGGCGTCGGGGCGCTCGTAGCGCAGGATCTTGGCAAGGTACTCCAGAGTCAGGGGCTCCATGTATACCTTGTCGGCAATATCGGTATCGGTCATGATGGTGGCGGGGTTGGAGTTGACGAGGATGACCTCGTAGCCTTCCTCGCGCAGGGCCAGACAGGCCTGAGTGCCGGCATAGTCGAACTCGGCTGCCTGACCGATCACAATGGGGCCGGAACCGATGACCAGAATACGGTGGATATCTGTACGCTTAGGCATTGCGCTTCGCCTCCTCCATCAACTGAATAAACTGCTTGTAGGGGGCCTCATCAGCGGGCGTGTACTGCAGGCTGAACATACGGTCTTCCTTGCAGGCGACGCCTTCGATGGTGCCGTCGATCACGTTGCGGTGGGTGACCACAAGGCCGGTGCCTTCCAGAGAAGCTTCCGCCACCACATAGCTGCGGTTCTGACGGGGGATCTCCAGCTTGCCGGTCTCCAGCACGCGCACGGGCTGGTTGGCGCCGAAGCGGCCGCACTTGAGGCGAACGGTCTTTGCGCCGCAGGCCATGGCCATCAGGTCATGACCGAGGCAAACGCCGAACATGGGCAGCTTGCCGCGCAGGGCAGCGATGGTCTCGATGACCTCGGGCACATCGGCGGGGTTGCCGGGGCCGTCGGAGATGTACAGGCCGTCAGCCTTGAAAGCAAGGATCTCCTCAGCGGAGGTGTTGTAAGGCACGACGGTCACGTTGCAGCCCACGCTGTTGAGGGCACGGATCAGGCTCTGCTTGATGCCGCAGTCGATGGCCACTACGCTGTAGCGGGGGTTGGGGGTACGGGCATAGCTGCGCTTTTTGCAGCTGACGCGGCGCACGGCGTCGGTGGGCGCCTGATAGGCGTTGATACGGGCCATGGCTTCCTCGTGGGGCACATCGGCATCGCAAATGAGGGCAGGCATATTGCCTTCATCTCGGATGATGCGGGTGATGGCGCGGGTGTCCACGTCGCTCAGGCCGGGGATATTGCTTTCTTCCAGCAGTTCGGAAAGGGTCTTGGTATAGCGGAAGTTGGAGGGCTCGTCGCAGTATTCGCGAACCACCATGCCGCCTACCACGGGTACGCGGGTCTCGCTGTCCTCGTCATTGATGCCGTAGTTGCCGATGAGAGGATAGGTCATCATCACCATCTGGTCGGCATAACCGGGGTCGGTAACGATCTCCTGATAGCCCACCATAGAGGTGTTGAATACCAGTTCACACAGCGCGTCGGTATCCGCGCCGAAGCCAACGCCCATGAACTCCGCGCCGTTTTTGAGCACGAGCTTGCGCTGCTTCATTACTTTTTCTGCCATACTGTCTCGCCTCCTACACAAGTATAAATGCATTCGCCCTGGACCTGCCAGCCCGCAAAGGGAGTGGCATGTCCCATGCTGACAAACGTTTCGGGATCGACCGTGTATTCACAGTCTAGATCGAAGATCGCAAAATCCTGCGCTTCGCCGCTTGCCAGGTCTACCTTGGGCAGACCGAAACGCTCGCGGGGATTATCGGTAAGCGCCTTGAGGATCACTTCCAGCGGCACTTTGCCGGTTTTGACCAGTCCGCTGTAGCAGACGGCAAAAGCAGTTTCCAGACCGACCACGCCCATCAGGCTCTTTTCAAGGCCGCGGCTCTTTTCCTCCGCGCTGTGGGGCGCATGGTCGGTAGCGATCATATCCACCGTACCGTCCAGCAGACCGGCGACCAGCGCGTCGCGGTCCTCGGCGGAGCGGATGGGCGGATTCATCTTGAAGCGGCCGTCTTCCTCAAGGTCCATGTCGCACATGGTCAGGTAGTGGGGGCCGGTCTCGCAGGTCACGTCCAGGTCTTCTGCCTTGGCTTTGCGGATCAGCTCCACCGTTTCCTTGGTGGATACGTGGCAGACATGGTAGCGGCAGCCCGTCTCGCGCACCAGCTGAAGGTCGCGCTCCACCTGCTTCCACTCGCTTGCGGAGCAGATGCCGCGGTGGCCGTGGAGCTTTGCGTACTCGCCGTCGTGGATGTAGCCGGCGTTGGGCAGGCTTTCATCCTCGCAGTGGGCAAGGATGATGCCGCCCGCAGCCTTCACGCGCTTCATGGCTTCGCGCATGGTGTCGTCATCCTGTACGCCCTTGCCGTCATCGGAGAAGCCGGCTACAAAGGGCATCATGGATTCGTAGTCGCACAGTTCGCCGCCCCCCTTCTGGCCCTTGGTGATGCAGCCGTAGGGCATGACCCATACTTCGGCGTCCTTTTCGATGATATCCAGCTGCTGCTGGATATGCTCGACGCAGTCGGGTGCGGGATTCAGGTTGGGCATGGAAAACACGGTGGTGTAGCCGCCCTTTGCCGCTGCTTTGGTACCGCTGGCAATGGTTTCCTTATAAAAAAATCCCGGTTCCCGAAGATGCACATGAACATCCACAAGACCCGGTACAACAAGAAAGGAATGACCAGAAAAGCCAGCCACGGGAGCAGCAGTCATAACGGAACCGTTGGAAGAAACAGCAACACTACGCTCAACAAGATGGCCCTGCTGATAAACCAAAGCGTTGTTCAACTTCACAGTTCGAACTCCCCTTTCTTCGATATGCTCGACTATTAATAATACACAAAAGCCAATGTTTTGTCAATATCAAACGCATTTTTTCGTGCCGCATTCCCCTCAGAGAAGCATGGTAAACTCCTCCGCCGGGTCAGGGGTCTCCAGCCCGAAATACGCGCGGGTACCCGCCTGCACAGCGCACAGGCAGGGCTTGGCTTCCATCATTTCGATCAGTTTTTCGCGGCTCACCCACAGATAGTCGATGGTCTCCCCCGCCTGCAGGGTGATTTGGTCTTTAGGCCAGTCGGTCTCACACAGAAAGGCGCGGTAGAGACAATGCTTGTCGCGCGCTTCGTAATAGGGCGTGAGGGTTTTGGCAACGATGCCTGTTTCCTCCTGCAATTCGCGCAGAGCTCCCTGCATTGCAGTCTCACCCTTCTGCACCGAGCCGCCGACCGATGCTTCATAATAGCCGGGGAAGGTTTTCTGGGTCAGTGCGCGCCGCATGAGCAGATAATCGCCGTCCGTGTGCCTGACCAGCACGCATCCGATGAGCTGATACACGCCCTCGGGCAGCGGCTCACCGCGCACAAGGGTTTCGCCGGTCTTATTGCCGTCGCGGTCATAAGCATCCCACAGTTCCATGCGTCATCCCCCTTTCAGCATACAAAGCGCAAGCCGCCCCGGCATTTCACCGAAGCGGCTTTTGTACGGCCGCCTCAGCGGTTGGCATACATCTTTTCGTAGTAATTCTGATATTCGCCCGCGAGAATGTGGTCAAGCCACTGCTTGTTATCCACATACCAGCGGATGGTGGCGCGGATGCCGTCGGCAAATTTGGTCTCGGGCAGCCAGCCCAGGTCGGCATGGATCTTTGCGGGGTCGATGGCATAGCGGCGGTCATGACCGGGACGGTCGGTGACGTAGGTGATCAGGCTTTCGGGCTTGCCAAGCTCCTCAAGGATGGTGCGCACCACCTCGATGTTCTGCTTTTCGTTGTGCCCGCCCACGTTGTACACTTCGCCCTCGCGCCCGTTGCGCATGACAAGGTCGATGGCGGCGCAGTGGTCATCCACATACAGCCAGTCGCGGATATTCTCGCCCGTGCCGTAAACCGGCAGGGTCTGGTCGGCGGAGGCGCGGGAGATCATCAGCGGGATCAGCTTTTCGGGATGCTGATAGGGGCCGTAGTTGTTGGAGCAGCGGGTGATGGAAACAGGCAGCTTATAGGTGCGCGCATAAGCCTGCACCAGCAGGTCAGCCGCCGCCTTGCTGGCGGAGTAGGGGCTGGAGGTATGCAGGTTGGTCTCCTCGGTGAAGAACAGGTCGGGGCGGTCCAGAGGCAGGTCGCCGTAGACCTCATCGGTGGATACCTGATGATAGCGCTTCGCGCCGTACTTGCGGCAGGCTTCCATCAGGATCTGGGTGCCGAGGATGTTGGTGCGCAGAAATACGCCGGGGTCTTTGACGGCGCGGTCAACATGCGTTTCGGCGGCAAAGTTGACTACGATATCGGGATGCTCCTCGGCAAAGAGCGCATCCACCGCAGCCTCATCGGCGATATCGCCGCGCACGAAGCGCACATTGTCATGCTTGAGCGCTTCCTCCAGCGATTCCAGATTGCCCGCATAGGTCAGCTTGTCAAGGCATACGATGCGGTCTTCGGGATGATGCTTCAGCTGGTAATAGATAAAGTTGGCGCCGATAAAACCGGCTCCGCCCGTTACAAGTACAGTCATGGGGTACCTCCTGTCAGAATGGGTCAGCTGCGCTTTTCGTGCATGTATCTGCCTTCGGGCACACGCTTGAGGTGCTCGCCGTAGGAGGACTTGCCGTAGCGCTCGGCGCTTTCCAGCAGTTTTTCCTTGTCGATCCAGCCCTTATGGTAGGCGATCTCCTCCAGCGCGGCAATTTTGACGCCCGTGCGCTTTTCGATGAGCTGCACAAAGTTGGCTGCGTCGATGAGGCTGTCCATGGTGCCGGTATCCATCCACGCAAAACCGCGGCCCATGATCTGCGCCTGCAGGTCGCCCTTTTGCAGGTACATATCATTGAGGGTGGTGATCTCCAGCTCACCGCGCGCGGAGGGCTTTACCTCTGCAGCCATTTTGCTTACGCCCGCAGGATAGAAATACAGACCCGTGATGGCGTAGTTGCTCTTGGGGTTCTTGGGTTTTTCCTCTACGGAGAGCACCTTGCCGTTTTCGTCAAACTCCGCAACGCCGAAGCGCTCGGGGTCGTGCACGAAATAGCCGAAAATGGTGGCTTTGCCCTCCTGCGCGGTTTTGGCAGCCTTGCGCAGCATATCGGGGAAGCCGCTGCCGTAGAAAATGTTATCGCCCAGGATCATGGCGCAGGGTTCATCGCCGATGAACTGTTCGCCGATCAAAAATGCCTGCGCAAGCCCGTCGGGCGAAGGCTGAACGGCATACGTCAGACGGATGCCGAACTGAGTGCCATCCCCCAGCAGCGCTTCAAAGCGCGGGGTATCCACGGGCGTGGAAATGATCAGAATATCCTTGATGCCCGCCAGCATCAGCGTGGAGAGCGGATAGTAGATCATGGGTTTGTCATAAACAGGCAGCAGCTGTTTGGAGGTAACCATGGTAAGGGGATAGAGACGGGTGCCCGCGCCTCCTGCAAGAATAATGCCCTTCATGCGTATGCTCCTTTCACGTTCGTGCCGTTAGATAATTCTATTATAGCCTGTCTTTGCGCGGAAGTAAATGAAGAATTATTTGTGATAGCGTTCACCCGCGTTGATTTTGGCGGCGCGGAACAATTGCTCAAGCAGCATCACGCGCGCCAGCTGATGCGGGAAGGTCATTTTGCTCATGCTCATGCGCTCGTTGGCACGCTTGAGCACATCGGGATGCAGGCCAAGCGAGCCGCCGATGAGGAAGGTGATGTTGCTTTTACCCTGCGTGAACAGGTCGCTCATTTTTCGGGCAAGCTCGGTGCTTTCGTACTGTTTGCCGTCAATGCACATGGCGATGACATGGTCGTGCTGACCGATTTTGGCAAGGATCTTTTCGCCCTCGCGCTTCATCACGGCTTCATTCAGCTTGTCCGAAGGCTGCGCAGGCTCGGGCTCATCGGGCAGCTCGATGACAGCGACAGGCATGATGCGCTTCAAGCGCTTCCTGTACTCCTCCGCCGCATCGGCAAAATATTTTTCGCGCAGTTTGCCTACGCAGATGATGGTAACAGCCATTTACTCGACCTCCTCAAACAGGCAGGCGTCGATGAAAATATTGCGGAAAAGACGGCCGAAATACGCGGCGTCTCCGTCTTTGATCAGCAGGGTATACACGTTTTCCTCACGCGATACGCTGTTTACCTCGTGCACGTTTCCCTTGGCATCCTTGAGCTTCATGCCCGCATACGGCGCTTTCTCGCCTTCCATCTCCATCCAGAAGAGCGAAACGCCGCGCTCTCCAAGGTCCATCACTTCATCCAACAGCCTAAGCATCCGCTCAAGCCCTCCTCAGTCAATGGTATACATGCAGCCGGTGTGATAACGCTCGGCTACATTCAGGGTAACATCGCGCCCGACCACAGCGCCTGCCTTTTCCAAAGCGCACAGCGTGGTGCGGTAGGCAAGGTCAGGGGTATTGTTTTCGCTGCTCAGGTGACCAAGCAGCAGGTGGCGCGTGCCGTTCTTTGCAAGCTCCACCGCAGCCGCCGCGCCGCTTTCGTTGCTCAGGTGACCTTTTTTGCCCAGAATGCGCTTTTTGAGGTGCGCAGGATAAAAGGCGTTCTGCTTGAGCATTTCGGGGTCGTGGTTGCTTTCCAGCAGCACGACCTCCGCACCCGTCACGGCGTCACGGACGGAATCGGCAAAATAGCCAAGGTCAGTGGCGATCGCAACGCTTGCCTGCGGGGTATAGATGCGGTAGCCTGTGGGGTCATTTGCGTCATGCGGGATGGCAAACGGCATGATCTCCAAATCATTCAGGAAAAAGCTTTCGTTTGCCGTAATGACCACACGGTGGTGCGAGGGAAGCTCGCCCAGCGCGCTTTCCATGCCCTGCCACGTACCTTCGGTGGCGTAAACGGGGATATCCAGCTTGCGCGCAAGAATGCCCGCACCCTTTACATGGTCGCTGTGCTCATGGGTGATGAGAATGGCTTTCAGCTCATCCGCAGGCAGACCGTTTCGGCTGAGCGCCTCCAGCGTCTGCTTGCCGCTCATGCCGCAATCGATCAATATCGCGCCGCGGTCGGTGGAAAGATACACCGCATTGCCGCTGGAACCGCTGAACAGCGTACAGAATTTCGTCACAGTTGACAGACTCCTTTGCAAAAACGCATACACGTTATTGTACCATTTTTCGCGCCGCTGCGAAAGAGCCGCGGGGAATATGCGCCCATTTTTTCGCATAAGCTGTGCCACTCCCCCACGAACACAAGGAGGCGCGCCATGACGCTGAGCGAGCTGCGCACCAAAGAGGTGATCGACGTACAGGACGGCAAACGGCTTGGCAGGGTGATGGACATTGAATTTTGCCCCACCGACAGCCGTGTCACCGCGCTGGTGGTGCCTGCGGAAACCTCTTTTCTGCAATCGCTCCGCGGCGAAAAGTGCGGGCTGGTGATCCCATGGGACCAGATACGCCGCATCGGGGATGACGTCATCCTCGTATCCACCCCATGCGCAGCCACTCCCCCGCCGTGGCCGCCCAATCCCCCGCGCTGACATGCATTTCATCTTGCAAAACAGGGGCGGTTGTTGATATAATAGTTGTAAACTTTGATTTGTGCATACCAAGGAGGATCTGTCCATGCGTTGTCAGTTCTGCGGATATCTGGACAGCAAGGTCATCGACTCTCGCCCCACTGAGGAAGGCAGCTCCATTCGCCGCCGCCGCGAGTGTCTGCGCTGCGGACGCCGCTTTACCACATACGAGAAGATCGAAACTTCGCCCGTGATGATCGTTAAAAAAGACATGCGCCGCGAACCTTTCAATCCCGATAAAATCAAGAAGGGCCTTGTGGCTGCCTGCCAGAAGCGCCCCGTGAGCATGAAGGATATCGACGCCGTTGTTGAAAAAGTGGAAAAGCTGGTCTATTCCACCGGTGAAGATGAACTCAGCTCCCGCCGTCTGGGCGAGGCCGTCATGGACGAACTGAAAACGCTGGACGAAGTCGCCTATGTACGTTTCGCCTCCGTCTACCGCCAGTTCACCGACGTAAGCAGCTTTATGGACGAACTGAACAAGCTGGTGCTGGAAGGCAAAGCGCGCCATCAGGATTAAAAAAAAGCCCCCTTCGGGGCTTTTTTTTTTGCATTTATTCGTCAATCAGAATATCCTCAAATGCCACAGGCTCAAAACCATCCACCGCGGGATGCTGCGTAAGCGTGCGGATGATGCGCCAGCCGTCGCAGGCTTCATGCGCGTTCTTTTCTTCGGGACGGAAGCCGAACTGCAGGTACAGCCTGACTGCCACCCACGAATTGGTCTGCGAGGTCAGCAGGGCGCGGGTATGACCCAGCTGTTTCATCACGCGCAGGGTTTGGCTGATGAGCGGACGCGCAAGCCCCTTGCCCTGATGGTCGCGGCGCACGGCGACCCAATGCAGCTGGGAACAGCCCTCGGGCAGGCCGCCGTTAGGGTCAAAAAACGCGGTCGCCGTAGCCACCTTTTCGCCCTGTGCGTTTTCAATAAAGAGCATGCGCTTATCAAGACCGTCCAGCACATGCCCATAGTAGCGTTCCCATGTGCGTACGCCGTGGTCATAGTCGGTCAGCTCCTTGGCGGAACACTCGATCTCGATCCACGCATCGCGGTCTCCCTCACGGTAGAATACAAAGCGGTAGCCTTCGGGCAGTTCGTATTGGGGGATGTTTTCAAGATCATCCCGCACCATCACCAGCCCCACATAGCGAATGCGGCTGTCGTGGTTATCCAGCTTGATCATTGTCGGTTTGCCTCCGTAGTACAAAATGAAAACCCCGCCCCAAAACCAAGTCAGTTTCGGGGGCGGGGTTCAAACTTTTTAGCGGATAAAGGCCATGCTGCTGCGCACTTCGCCGAATACATCGATGAAGTCGCCGCGGAAGCCTTCGGGGAACACGATCTCCAAACCGTAGAGCATGCCGTCAATACACACATACTGGATGCGGCCGCCCACTTCGGTGCCGTCGTTGAGCTTGCCGGAGTAGTTGGCGTACACGCCGTTGGCGCCGAGCATGTGGCGGGTGGCGGTGTAGCTGGGCTTGAAGCTGCTGAACTGCGAGCCGCCGATGCTGTCCAGACGGTACTGCACATGGGTCTCCAGCTCGCGCTGGGTGTAATTGTTGCCGATAGGCTCAGCGGAGATGGTGATGATGCACTGCTGGCCGTCCTTGATCTGCGTGGTGGGCTCGGAGAGCACGAACATGGAGGACTGGCTCTCGTTCACCTGCCAGTTGGCGGGGCCTTCAAACGTTACGCCGACCGTGTTGGCGGTGTAGGCAGCATAGGTAAAGGACAGATCAGGCTTGGGCGTAGGCGTGGGCATATCCACGGGGTTGAGCGGGATGGGCGTGCTGCCGGCATAGGGGTATACGGTACCGGCGGGTTCGGGCGTTACCAGTGCATCCAGCACGCCGTATTCCGGGTCCACATAGTCTTCCTCAGCCAGAGCGTCCTCCTCGCTGAAGGTCTGATCCTCCAGATAGGGGTTTTGGTCAAAGATACCTGCCTCGCCCTGTTCTTCTTCATCCACGACCACAGGGGGCGCGGTGGGGGCAGCAGCGGGCGTAGTGGCGGGGCCGATGTTCTGCGTGATATCCGGGAATTCTTCCGGGTCAGGCTTGGACGAACAGGCCGTGAGCGCAACCAGCGCCACAAGCAGGCATACGATCAGTTTCCAGTTTCGCTTCATATCATTTCCCTCCCAAATGTTGGGCAGCGGCTTGGGCCGCAGGCGTTTTGATGATACAACGAATCAAAAGATGGTTTTCTTCATTTCGTCATTTTATTGTAACATTTCAAACGAAATGCGTCAACCTTCCTGCGTATTTTCCAGTGCTTCATATTCAGCACGGTAGAGTCTGCGGTCCAAAGACCAGATCTTTTCGGAGAATACGCCGGGCTTGAGCTTGGCAATGGCGGTGCCCATCTCGTTCATGCGGGCGTCCAGCAGGTCCACCCAGTGCAAAACTTCCGCCTCGGGGAACATGGGCTTGCGGGGGCTGCCGAACTCGGGCTCGCCGTGATGGCTGAGCATCATATGCTGCAGAAGCACCACAGGCTCGCCGGTGATGCCAAGCGCATTTGCCGCCTCCTGAATGCGGGTAACGCCCAGCACCAGATGGCCCAGAAGCAGACCTTCCTTGCTGTAGTCGCGTACCACGCCCATGGGGTCGGAGTCCATTTCCTCGGTCTTGCAAAGGTCATGCAGGATGACGCCCGCATACAGCAGGTCGCTGTTGAGCCAGGGATATACCTGCAAAATGACCTCGGCCGTTTTGAGCATGCCGGTGGTGTGGTGCAGAAGGCCGCTGCGCTCGGCATGGTGGATGCGCTGCGCGGCGGGATAGTACACCAGCTTTTCTTCAAAGCGGCGCAGCATTTCCTCCACGATCAGGCGGATGGGCTCGCTTTGGAAACCCTTCACCTTTGCCATGATCTGCGCCATCATCTCATCGGGCGTTTCGGGCGCGCAGGGCGTGAGCAGGGAAATATCCACATCATCGGAATCCACCATCGGGCGGATGCGCTCCACGCGCAGCTGCAGACGGCCGTTGTATTCCAGCGTGCCGCCGCGCACCTTGATGATGGTGCCCGGCATGGGCGGCTGGGCATTGCCATCCCACACCTTGGCGTTTACCTCGCCCGTGCGGTCGGCAAGATTCATATCCAGATACTTGGCGCCGTTTCCGCCCGTGCGCTGATCCGCGGAGCGCACCAGCAGGAAGCCTTCAAAGCGCTGGTCTTTCAAAAGATCACAGATGTTAGGCTGATTCAACGTTTTGTCTCCTTTATTTGCAGGCGGGCATTAGCCCTCCATGTACATGGCTACCTTGGTGCCGGGCAGGTTGGTATAGCGGGCAAACTCGGCCTGCCATTCCACATTGACGGTGCCTACGGGGCCGTTACGCTGTTTGGCTACGATGATCTCGCCCTGATTGTCATCAGGCTTGGGACCATCGTCGGATCCGTTGGCGGTGGCATAATAGCCTTCGCGGTGCATGAACATGACCACGTCGGCGTCCTGTTCGATGCTGCCCGAGTCGCGCAGGTCGCTCAGCAGCGGACGCTTGTCGGTACGGTTGGCATTGGCACGGCTCAGCTGTGCGCAGGCCAGAACGGGGATCTTCAGTTCCAGCGCGATGGCCTTGAGCTGACGGCTGATCTCGGCAACTTCCAGCTGACGGTTTTCCACGCGCTTATCCGTGCCCATCAGGCCCAGATAGTCGATAACGATCAGGTCGAGGCCCTGTTCCAGCATCAGCCTGCGGCAGCGGCTGCGCAGCTGCGAGGGCGTAAGGCTGGGGGTATCATCGATATAGATGCGCGCCTGAGAAAGCTCGTTGATGGTATCGCCGATCTTGACCCATTCATCATCGGTCAGCATACCGCTGCGCACGCGCTGCATGTTGATGTTAGCGGCGGAGCACAGCATACGAAGGCCGATCTGCTCGCAGGGCATTTCCAAACTGAAAATGGCTACGCTGCGCTTGGCCTGTACGCCCGCAAAGCCCGCCACGCCCAGCGCCATGGACGTTTTACCCATGGCAGGACGCGCGCCTACCAGGATCAGTTCACCGCCGTGCAGGCCGGTGAGCATGCGGTCAAGGTCGTAAAGGCCCGTGGGCACGCCGCCTAAGCGGCCCTTCAGACGGCTCAATTCTTCGATCTGGTCGAAGGTTCCCATCAGTACGCTCTTGATGGGACGCAGCGAATCCGCGCCCGTGCGCTTCATAACGATATCAAAGATCAATCGTTCAGCGTTGTGCAGCACATCATTAAGAGGATCGGACTGCTGATAGGCCTGCTGCTGGATCTGCTGGCTGGCAGAGATCAGGCGGCGCAGGGTGGATTTTTCCAGCACGATCTCGATGTACGTGCGGGTGTTGGCGGTGGTGGGCACAAAGCGAACGGCCTGCAAAAGATAGGCCGCGCCGCCTACGCTGTCCAGCGTTCCGCGCTTGGTAAGCTCGTTGCCAAGCGTCATCAGGTCAACGGGGTTGCCCGCGATGTGCAGCGCACGCATGGCCTCAAAAATTTCCTTATGCTCTGCGGAATAAAAATCCTCGGGCGTGAGAGTCTCAAACGCAAGGTTTGCCGCGCCGCTATCCTGCAGAACTGCGCCCAGAACGGAACGTTCCGCATCCAGACTGCTGGGCGGCAAAGCGGCCAGAATCTGCTGATCGTTCAGGCTGATTTCCATATGCGTTTTACTCCCTTCTGTTGTGTAGTGGAGGATACGATGGGGGCCTCCGGCGGGCAAGGAGAGGCGCTGCCTCTCCTTGCATCCTCACTGCTTAAGGGACTTCGTCCCTTAAGAAACCCCTCTTTGAGGCCTGTCGGCCTCAACAAATGAT
>JAZKYW010000225.1:0-5196 GCA_045612325.1 Candidatus Limiplasma sp.
GTTGATCTTGAACATAACGTTCATGGCGCCGACTTCTTCGATGTACTTGCGGTGTACGCCGTCCAGCCACAGCACCTGGCTGTAGCCCTTGCGGGCAGCGCGCTCACCGGCGCGGTTGGAGGCAGCATAGTTGCCGCCGCATTTGGCATAACCGGTACCGCCGCGTACGGCGCGTACGTCCTGATCCTCGATCATGATGCCGACGGGGTTGATGCCTTCCTTGTAGTAGGAACCAACGGGGCTGGCGATGATGGCGAAGCGGGCGTTGTGCACAGCGTGTACGCCGAGGGTCTCGTCATTGCCGTACATGAAGGGACGCAGGTAGAGGGAGGTGCCGGGAGAGTGGGGAGTCCACTCGGCTTCCACTTCCACAAAGGCCTTCAGGATCTGCAGGAAGTCCTCTTCGGGCAGCTCGGGCAGGCACAGACGGTCGGCGGATTCGTTCATGCGGCGGGCGTTGCAGTCCGGGCGGAACAGCTGGATGCCGCCGTCGGCACGGCGATAAGCCTTCATGCCTTCGAAGATCTCGCTGCCGTAGTGCAGGCAGGTAGCGGCGGGATGCATGGAAAAGTTCTCGAAGGGCACGATGCGGGCATCATACCATCCCTTTTCCATGTTCCAGTCGATGATGGCCATATGGTCGGTAAAGATCTTGCCAAAACCGAGCGCGCTTTCATCAGTGGGCTTGGCCTTGGGGCAAGAGGTCTTTTCAATGCGGATATTCAGCATGGAAATAGCCTTCTTTCCAAAAATCAGTAGTCACGGCCCAGCTTGAGGGCGGTGAGGTTCTTTTCGTACATTTCGGGATGCTTGACGGATACGACCTTCTTGAGGGAGGTAGCAACAGCTTCTTCATCCTCAAATTCGCCCATTTCCTTGAGGATCTTGCCTGCAAGGATCATGTTGGCAAGGCCGTTGAGGCCGGCATCGCTGGCCATCTGGGTGGCGGGTACGTAGAAAGCTTCTACGTCAGTGCGCTCCACCTTGCGGCTGATCAGGCTGGAATCAACAAAGATCTTGCCGCCGGCCTTTACGTCGTTTTCGTACTTGTCAAGGCTGGGCAGGTTCATGACCATCAGCACGTTGGGCTTGGAAACGATGGGAGAACCAACGGGCGCATCGGAGATGATGACGGAGCAGTTGGCGGTGCCGCCGCGCATTTCGGGGCCGTAGGAGGGCAGCCAGCTGACCTCCTTGCCTTCCATCATGCCCTTGTTTACCAGAAACTTGCCGGCGAACAGCAGGCCCTGTCCGCCGAAACCTGCGATCAGATATTCATTCGGCATGGCGATCAGTCCTCCTTGGCAGCGCTGCGGTCCTTGTAGACGCCCAGCGGATAGTGGGGGATCATCTTTTCATCGATCCACTCCAGCGCCTTCTGAGGCGTCATGCCCCAGTTGGTCGGGCAGGAGGAGATGACTTCTACCAGAGAGAAGCCCTTGCCTTCCACCTGATTCTGGAAAGCCTTCTTGATGGCCTTCTTGGCAGCGTTGACGTTCTTGACGTTGTTGACGGCAACGCGCTCCAGATACTCGGGGCCGTCAAGGGTAGCCAGCATCTCGCAAACGCGGATGGGGAAGCCGCATGCCTTGACGTCACGGCCGTAGGGAGAGGTCTGGGTCACCTGACCGGGCAGGGAGGTGGGAGCCATCTGACCGCCGGTCATGCCGTAAATGGCGTTGTTGATGAAGATGATGGTGATGTTTTCGTTGCGGGCAGCGGCATGCACGGTTTCGGCAGTACCGATGGAGGCAAGGTCACCGTCACCCTGATAGGTGAATACGATGTTGTTTTCGGGGTCGGCGCGCTTGATGCCGGTGGCAACAGCGGGCGCACGGCCGTGCGCAGCCTCGACCATGTCGCAGGCAAAGTAGTCATAGGCCATAACAGAGCAGCCAACGGGGGCTACGCCGATGGTGCGGCCTTCGATGCCCAGCTCATCGATGACTTCGGCTACCAGACGGTGCACGATGCCGTGGGTACAGCCGGGGCAGTAATGCAGGGGTACATCAGTAAGAGCTTTCGGCTTTTCAAAAACGATCATTTGTCACAGCCTCCGTTCTTCGCAAGCTCTGCGATCTTGGCGTAAACTTCTTCGGGAGAGGGGATGATGCCGCCGGCGCGGTTGCACAGAGCAACGGGGCGCTTGCACTCGATGGCAAGACGTACGTCCTCGATCATCTGACCCATGCTCAGCTCCACGCTCAGGAAGCTGTGGCAGGTTTCAGCGGCTTCCGCCAGCACCTTGGAGGGGAAGGGCCACAGGGTGATGGGGCGGATGAGACCGACCTTGATGCCGGCCTTGCGTGCTTCCACGATGGCGTTCTTGGCGATACGGGAAGCGATGCCGAAAGCAACAACGCAGATCTCGGCGTCATCCATCATGTAACGCTCGGCCATGGCTTCGTTTTCCTCGATGTAGCGATAGCGGTCGTAGCGCTCAAAGTTGGTGCGCTCCAGAGCATCGGGATTGAGGAAGAGGGAGTTGACGATATTGTGCTTGCGCTCGCCCTTGGTGCCGGTAACGGCCCAGGACTTGTCAAACTCCTGAGGTTCGGGCTTCTTGATCTCAACAGGCTCCATCATCTGACCCATGGTGCCGTCAGCGAGGATCATGGTGGTCATGCGGTACTTGTCGGCCAGGTCAAAGCCCTTCATGGTCAGGTCAGCCATTTCCTGTACGCTGGCGGGGGCCAGAACGATCATGCGATAGTCGCCGTGACCGCCGCCCTTGGTGGCCTGGAAATAGTCGGACTGGCTGGGCTGGATGCCGCCCAGGCCGGGGCCGCCGCGCTGTACGTTAACGACCAAAGAGGGCAGGTCGGCGCCTGCCAGATAGCTCAGACCTTCAGCCTTGAGGGAGATTCCGGGGCTGGAAGAGGAAGTCATAACACGCTTGCCGGTAGCGGCAACGCCGTACACCATATTGATAGCAGCGATCTCGCTCTCGGCCTGCAGGAAAGTGCCGCCGATCTTGGGCATGCGCTTGGACATGTAAGCAGCCACTTCGGTCTGGGGAGTGATGGGGTAGCCAAAATAATGACGGCAGCCGGCGGTGATGGCGGCCTCGGCGATGGCTTCGTTGCCCTTCATCAAAACTTTTTCAGCCATAATGGTACCTTACCTTTCTACCGTAATAACACAGTCGGGACACATGGTAGCGCAGAAAGCGCAGGCGATGCAAGCGTCCATATCGGTGATCTCAGCGGGATGATGACCCTTGGCGTTGATCTTATCGCTTGCCAGCTTGAGCAGCTTCTTGGGGCAGGCGTTGACGCACAGGCCGCAGCCCTTGCAGCGTTCGGTTCGGATGGTCAGTTTTGCCATACTGTCTATACTTCCTTTCCAGAAATTACTGTATTTTCTTTTGCAGTCCGAGGGGGAAAAGATTTTCGATCTTTCCTTCAAGCTGCGGGTAAAGGCTTTGGTGTACCGCTGTCATTTTGAGCGGCAGGCCGGTCAGGGCGCAAACCTCGTTTGCATAGTTCATGGAATCCAGAACGTCCTGAGCGGTGGTCTCTGCACCGAGGTTGGAGTTGTTAACGATCGCAGTAAAGCGGATGCCTGCGGCATACTCGATCTCCTGCATGATCTCCGCCGTCAGCTCTGCGTTTTTTGTCAGCGGACGGAAACGGTTGATGACGAAGAGCATCTCGTAATCGTTTTCCTTGAGGATGGCGTCGCGGATACGGCCCAGCGCCAGCGCGCCGCGGTCGTCGCCGCCTACGTCGATGATGGCGGTTTGCCCGGGGTCGTCCGTTACGGCGTAAATTTCTGCGGGCAGGGCAGGCAGGTCAACATTGGAGCCTGCAAACTCGCTGCAGATAAGGCGGATGCCGTTATCCTCCAGCTCCTGTCGGGAGTCGGAAGTGCGGAAGTAGGGATTTACGATATCCACATCGGCGATGGTCACGCGCTCGCGCTGCTGTTTGAGCATAAACGCAAGATTGACGGCGATGTTGGTTTTGCCGCTGCCGTAATGGCCGCTGAGCAGAATAATGCGTTTGAAATCCATGATATCAGGAGCCTTTCCGTGGTGAAAATAAAAAAGCCCATCTCAAAGAAAGAAACACTTTGAGACGAGCCATAAAACACAAGCCCGCGGTACCACTCAAATTGCGGCAACACGCCGCCACCTCTTGGACTCTGTCAAGTCCTATGCGTTGACGCAGCAATCACGGGAAGGTTCTACGGCTTTCACAAGGAAAACTTTCTTCCTTCCGGCTCAGGAGATACAGATATCACTCGGCTTCCACGTTTGTGGCTTGCACCTACCGCCACTTCTCTGAAACGGGGTCTTTGCCGAGGTACTCTCCCTCATTGCCTATGCGGGTGATTTTACCCGTTTTAAAAAGGTTTGTCAATGGCAAACGGATTCGGACGTGTAAATAATGAATGGGAAATTTGTATTTTTGCTGTTTTCTCAAGCCATATGTGATATACTTGTTTTGTTATGTCATCAAAGGAGGCGTTGTATTTGATGAAGCGTTTTTTTCTTCGCTTTATTGCTTTTTTGTGCGTATGTGTGATGTGCAGCGGCTCTGCCTGTGCGCAGACCGAGCCGACCAATCCGCTGCTTGGCGGTTTGGAAGTTGGCAAGTATACCAAAACGGAAGATAAGTTTGTCAACATTCTGCTGCTGGGTATCGACTATGGTTATGCGTATGCAGACCATGTCAGCTATAAGGGCGACATCAACGAGTGTCATACCGATGCGATCATTGTGGTATCCATCAATAAAACCAAGAAAAAGGTGGATCTGATCTCTATCCCTCGCGATACCTTCAGCTATGTACCCGGCGTCAAGGGCATTTATAAAATCAACGGTGCGGTCAATTGCGCATCCAATGTTGAAGATGGTATCGAAAAGACACGCGAAACGGTCAGCTGGCATTTGGGCGGCATCAAGATCCACCACTATGTTGCTGTTGACGTAAACGCTGTGGTAGCTCTTGGCGATGCCATCGGCGGTGTGGAGTTTGATCTGGAGATGACCTATCCCGCATACGGCGGCTGGTATGAAAAGGGATTGCAGGTGCTTGACGGTCAGGGCATTCTGGACTATTGCCGTGCCCGAAAGAACATGGATGAAAGCGGTGACCTCAACCGTGTGGACCGCCAGAAGGAAATGCTCTTCACCGTGTTTAAAAAGCTGCAGAGATCCGAAATGATCTTCAAGGTGCCCGCCCTGCTGCA
>JAZKYW010000226.1:0-1655 GCA_045612325.1 Candidatus Limiplasma sp.
GTCCTATATTCCGTATGAGGGCGACGGTGCATCTCCTGCGGTTGCCGCGCTGAGCATCGCGTTTATCGTGCAGAATTTGCAGATCGCGGTGGGCGTGGGCACGGGCGTCGGCGTCAATGCGCTGATCTCGCGTAATTTGGGTAAAAAGGATTTTGCCGCCGCAAACGCCATTGCCGCAAACGGTATGTTCTTGGCGATCTGCAATTATATTTTCTTTTTGCTGCTCGGGCTTTTTGCCGTTCGCCCCTTCGTGCAGCTTATGAACCAGTCCGATCCTGCCGTTGTGGAGGCGGGCGTGTCGTATTTGTCCATCATTCTGATCTTCTCGTTCGGCTCATGCGCGCAGCTCATGGTCGAAAAGCTGATGCAGTCCACGGGCAGGACCATGCTGTCCATGTACACGCAGGGACTTGGTGCTCTGATCAACATCGTGCTTGACCCGTTCTTTATCCTGGATGGCGGCACAGAGCTGTTCGGCGGCGTTGTGACCATGCCCTTCGGTTTGGGGCTTGGCGTGGCAGGCGCGGCGATGGCAACCGTCATAGGTCAGATCCTGTCGGCTATCTTCGGTATCATCATCAATCATAAGCTCAACCGTGACGTGCACCTTTCCTTCCGCGGCTTCAAGCCGAGCTGGAAGCTGATCAAGGAGATCTACGTCATCGGCATCCCGTCCATCATCATGGGCTCGATCGGCTCGGTCATGACGGGCGGACTCAACCTGATTTTCAACGGCTTTGGTGCCATGACCACCGCAGCGCAAAACGTGCTGGGTATTTACTTCAAGCTGCAAAGCTTTGTGTTTATGCCGGTGTTCGGCTTAAATAACGGTCTGATCCCCATTGTTGCGTATAATTACGGTGCGCAGAAGCGCAAGAGAATCGTGCGCGTGGCGGTCGTTTCCTGCCTGTTTGCGCTGTTCTTTATGACCGCGGGACTTGTGCTGATGCAAATCATTCCCGAGCAGATGCTGGGCATCTTCAACGTAGCCGAGGGCGCGCCCGAAATGCGCATTGGCGTGCAGGCATTGCGCACCATTTCGCTGAGCTTCATCTTCGCGGGCATTTCCATTACCATAGGCGGTGTGTTCAGCGCGTTCGGCAAGAGCCTGTTCTCCATGTTCGTATCCATTGCGCGTCAGCTGCTGGTGCTGCTGCCCGTGGCGTATCTGCTGGCACAGACTGCGGACGGATTGATCGCGATCTGGTGGTCGTTCCCCATCGCGGAGCTGATGTCCATTGTCGCAAGTGTGGTATTTTTGGCTGTTTTGTGGCATAAAACCATCAAACATTTGCCCGACGACGGTGCGCCGATCCGCTCGGAGGATATATAACTTGAAAAAAACACAAAAATTCTTTTGAAATTTTCAAAAAAGACTTGACAATTCGGGCATTTTGTGTTTATAATATATGATGTCATTGTGTAAAAGCGAAAATGTCGGCTGTGAAACGATAACGCTTCCGATATTGAAACTGCAAGGAGGTGCTAAAACATGCTTAGAACTTATCAACCTAAAAAGCGTCAGAGAAAGAAGGAGCACGGTTTCAGAAAGAGAATGAAGACCGCTGACGGCAGAAATGTTCTCAAGAGACGTCGTGCAAAGGGCAGAAAGAGACTGACTTACTGATTTCCCCTTTGGAAAATCAAACATAAAA
>JAZKYW010000227.1:0-8257 GCA_045612325.1 Candidatus Limiplasma sp.
CCCGTACTCATGTTGCTGCGCGCCCATCCATACGCCGCGGGGTACGGTGATTTGCAGCTGATGGCCTGCGGCAAGGTCGTGGCCCAGGATGTGCAGGGCGGAGGTGCCGTCGGGGTAGACGAGCAGTACCTCCACGGGCGCGCCCATGTGAAAGTACCACAGCTCGTCGCTTTCCAGCTTGTGCATGCAGCTGAAGGAGCCGGGGGTGATGAGATAATGGATGGCAGAGCAGACGGTACGGTCGCTTGAACGGCCGGGGATGACTTCCTTGCTCAGCATTTCATCGCTGATGTAGGTTTGCTTGCGCATGCCGCCTTCGCCGATGAGCGGCTTGAGGCCGATGATGCGCACGACCTCTTCCAAAGGGAGCAGATTCATGAAGGGATACCTCCTGTCAGCGGTTATCAAAGCAAGGAGAGAGCAGAATGCCGCAATCTACGGTGAGCACCTGTCCTGTGATGGCGCAGGAGAGGGGAGAGCAGAGGAATGCGCAGGCGTTGCCTACGTCCTCGGCCTGCACCAGCTTGCCAAGCGGCGCGCGCTCGCAGTAGCTTTCGCGCCAGCCGGGAATGTACTGCTCCTGCCCTTCGCGCCAGATGAGGCCGGGGGCCACGCAGTTGACGCGCACGCCCATGGGGCCGAAGGACTGCGCCATGCAGCGGGTCATCATTTCGAGGGCGGCTTTGGAAACGCCGTAATGCACCAGCTTGCCTGCGGGGTTGGTGGCGTTGATGGAGGAGATGTTGACGATGGCGCCGCCGTTTTTCATGCGTTTGGCAGCCTCGCGGGAGAGGAAGAATACACCCTTGGTGTTGCAGTCGAGCATGGTATCCCATGCGTCTTCGGTGATGTCCATGATGTGGCAGGCGGGGTAGATGCCTGCGTTGTTCACCAGATAATCCACCGTGCCGAAGGCGGCCTCCACGGCATCGAGCAAAGCGGGCGCGGCGGGAATATCGCTCTGGTCATGGGCGAAGGCTTGGGCATGTACGCCTTCGGAGCGCAATTCATTGACCAGCGCCTGCGACTCCTCCGCGCCGTTGTGATAGGTGAAGGCCACATTCGCGCCTGTGCGGGCAAATTGACGCACGATGTCAGCGCCCGCGCCGCGCGCTCCGCCCGTGATGAGGACGGTTTTGCCGCTGAAATCCAGCAGCGTGCCAAGGTGAGTCATTGGTATATCTCCTTACTTAGTCCATCAGCGCCTGCAGCTTTTCGGAAGATTGCAGCACATAGGTCGCGAAGGTCTCGCACATTTCGAGGGGTACGCGGTGGCTGCTCAGCTCAAAGTTGAACGGGCCGTCGTAGCCGGTGGCGGCAAGGCCTTTCATGGCGTCCGCCCAGTCGACGGTGCCTGTCCAGGGCAAAAGGTGCACATCCTGAATGCCGTGGTTGTCGTTGAGGTGGATGAGTTTTAAGCGCTTGCCTACATAGCTGAGCGCTTCGGATTGCTTGAGGGCGGCGATGTTGGCATGGCCGAAATCCCAGCAGATGCCGATGCCCATTTCATCCGCTACGGTGCAAAGCTCCTCGGCAGTCTGGCAATAGCGGTGGGTGGGCACATCCAAAAACAGAGGGCGCATGTTTTCCACCGCAAGCTCTACGCCCAGCTTGTTGGCGTATTCCACGGAGGGGGTGAGCAGGCGGATGGAGCGCTCGTGCTGCTTGCGGATGTCGTAGCCTTCCACGGGCAGGGCGGAGGAGTCGGGATGGATGGCGGCGCAGGATACGCCGAGCATTTTGGCGCAGTCGATGGCGTGGTACATGCGGGTGAAGAAATGGTCGTCAGGCTCGCCCTGCGCATCCGTGCGGAAAGGCAGATGACAAATTTCGATGGGCAGCCCGATTTTCTGAGAATACTCGAGGGCAAACTCGGTCGCAGCCTTCACGCCCTCGCCCAGCAGATGCGTGTAGCGATTCAGCTCAAAATCCAGCGCTTCAAAGCCCATCTTCTTTTGAAAATCAAAGCCGAGGCGGATGTTTTCGGTCACGTCGTCGCTCTTGAAACGCGGGATAACGCCTGTACATACACGAAGCTTTTTCATGATAAAAACCTCCATTTCAATATAGGCAAATGCAGCTGTAAGAACGGTTTTGTTTGTGTTCATTATACGCCGATTTTGCATGACGGACAAGAAAAAACAAAACGCAAAAAGTTTTTGTCAAAATGACAAAAATACATTGACAATGCATGAGCGCATATGTATAATTGAATTGTGGTCAGGATGACCATATTAGGAGGAATGCCCGATGCATACAACGCACGATCACGACAGGCTGTATGTGACAGTCGATTTGATGGTACTTACGCAAAAGGACGGAGCGCTCAAGCTGCTGCTTTCACAGCGTGATCACGAGCCCGAGCAGGGCAAATGGGCGCTGCCGGGACGGTTTGTGGCCTGCGAACACTCCGCAGAGGAGACGGTTTCGGAGCTGATGGCGGAAATGCTGCCGCTCAAACCCTTTTATCCTGAGCAGCTGTACACCTTCACCCACCCGAAGCGCGACCCCCGGGGGCGCATCCTTTCCATTGCCTATCTGGTCATTGCGCCGTGGCAGCAGCTGGAGCCCGTTTTGCAAACCGAGGGCGTCCGCATGAAATGCTTTGACGTAGCCACGCAGGACGCATCGTATGCGCTCACGGGCGAGGACGGAACGGTGCTTCAGCCCGAAGAACTGGCTTTTGACCATGCGCAGATCATCCGCACGGGCGTCAGCCGTCTGCAGGGCAAGATCGATTACACGTCGATCGGTTTCCGTTTTCTCAATGACCCCGACGCCTTCAGCCTGAGCGAACTGCAGCAGATTTTTGAGGCGGTGCTTGGCAAGGCGCAGGATAACAGCAACTTCCGCCGCTTTGTGCGCAGCCGCTATGAGGAAAACGGCGCCATCGTACCAACCGATAAACCGCAAAAAAAGAGCAAAGGCCGACCCGCGGTTCTTTATCAGTGGAGGGAAAGCAAATGAAGAAGAACATTCTGATCGTTGTGGATATGCAGAACGACTTTATCGACGGTGCGCTGGGCAGCAGAGAAGCCGCCGCCATCGTTGAACCCGCTGCGGCTTACATCCGCAAGTGCAGGGAAGCCGGCTACACCCTCATCGCCACGCTGGATACCCACGGCGAGGATTATATGACCACCCCCGAGGGCAAAAAGCTGCCCGTGCCTCACTGCATCAAAGGCAGCAAGGGCTGGGAGATCAACGAAACCATCCTGAATGCGCTGGGCGATCACATCGCCGTGGAAAAGCCCACCTTCGGCAGCACTGAACTGCCCGCCATCGTTGACCGTGAGGCTGAGGGCGCGGATGAGGTGAACATTGAGCTGATGGGCGTGTGCACGGATATCTGCGTGGTATCCAACACGCTGCTGCTCAAGGCGCATTTCCTGAATGCCGATATCAGCGTACACGCCGCCCTGTGCGCGGGCGTGACCCCCGAAAAGCACGAAGCCGCGCTGGAGACCATGGCAAGCTGCCAGATCAATATCCGCTGAGGAGATGGGAGAAATACCATGCCTGAGATCGAAGATTACAGCGTATACAACGACCGCATGCGCCGCTCCATGTGGGACAAGGCATTCTTTATGGATAAAGTGCCCGGCACGGAGCTGATCATCGACTATGGCTGCGCGGATGGATCGCTCATCCGTTTTCTGCAGTCGCTGTTTCCCAGCATGCACTTTATCGGCTTTGATATCGACCCCGCCATGATCGCAGCCGCCAACCGCGAGCGTGTGGGAAACATGTGGTTTTACAGCAGCGCCGATGAAATGATGGCAAAGATCCGCGAACTGGGCATTGAGCGCAGGCGCATCGCCGTCAATTTCTCCTCCGTGCTGCACGAAATTTTCCACTATGACTGCGACCGCAGCATGATCACCGATATCATCCGCGACATTTCGCCGCGCTATCTGGTGATCCGCGATATGATGTACAATGCGCAGGACCCCGACGCCCGCGTGCCGCAGGAAGCGGCAGAGCACATCCGCAGCGTGCTGCCCGCATGGCAGGTGGAGCAGTTTGAAGCGCGCTGGGGAAGCATTTCCCTCAGGCGCAATCTGGCGCACCTCATCCTCAAATACAAGTATGTGGAAAACTGGGAGCGCGAGTGCGAGGAGAACTACTTCTCCTACACGCCGGATGACCTTTCCGCCCTGCTCGACCCCGAAGGCGCGTTTGAACCGCTGCTTGAAAGCCGCTATGTGCTGCCGTGGTGCCGCTACGATTGCGAAAACAATCTCAGCGTTGATATGGGCAGCGAATTTACCACCCACTTCTCGCTCATCCTTGGGCGCAGAATGCACAAACTTCCCACGCTGAATGCGTAAAGGAGGATATGACAACCATGAAGCTTGAACCCATCATTCTTTCTTTGCTGGATACCGACCTGTACAAGTTCAATATGGATCAGGTCATCTTTCATAAGCATACCGACCTGAGCGGCGAATATTATTTCCGCTGCCGCAACGAGGACGTTGTGTTCACGCAGGAGATGTTCGAGGAGATCAACGCCCAGATCGATCATCTGTGCACGCTGCGCTTTACCAAGGAGGAGCTTGACTATCTGCGCTCCATCCGCTTTATCAAAAACGACTATGTGGAGTTCCTGCGCCTGTGGCATCCCATCCGCGATTATGTGGAAACCAACCTCACCGAGGAGGGTAAGCTGGAGATCGTTGTGCGCGGCCCGCTGTTCTCCGCCATGCAGTTTGAAATTTTCCTGCTGGAGATCGTCAACGAGGTCTATTTCCGCCTCAAGTACGATTACGCCACCCTGCGCGCCTCTGCCGAGGAAAAGCTGGATCAGAAGATCCGCGATTTCCAGGCCGGCAAGTATACCTTCAAGTTTGCTGAGTTCGGCTGCCGCCGCCGTCTCTCCCGCGAATGGCAGGAAGTGGTGGTTCGCCGACTGACCACCGAAACAGACAACTGCGTAGGTACCTCCAACGTATACCTTGCCATGAAGTACGGCGTCAAGCCCATCGGTACCTATGCCCATGAATATGTGCAGATGTATCAGGGCATCGATTCCATCCCCCTGGCCTACACCAATCACTACGCCATGGAGGACTGGTACAACGAGTACAAGGGCGACAACGGCACCGCGCTCACCGATACCATCACCACCGATCTGTTCCTGCTGGATTTCAACCGCGCCATGGCCAACAACTTCTCCGGCGTGCGTCACGACAGCGGCGACCCCTTCGAGTGGGGCGAAAAGATCATCGCCCATTATCAAAGCTACGACATCTACACCAAGAACAAGCAGCTGCTCTTCTCCGACAGCCTTGATTTTGACAAGTCCCAGGCCTTGTATGACCGCTTCCATGACCGCGTGAAGGTCTCCTTCGGCATTGGCACGTTCTGCTCCAACGATACCTGCGTAAAGCCGCTCAATATCGTGATCAAGCTGCAGACCGTCAACGGCCGCGCGGTCGCCAAGCTCTCCGATACGCCCGGCAAGGCCATGTGCCGCGACGCGGATTATCTGGAGTACCTCAAGCGCAGCGTAGCCTTCCGTCTGCAGAGGGAAAAGTAAGGCTTTCGGCTGCATCAGCACTTGATATTTTTGGCATTTGATAGTATAGTTTATTTGATACGAACAACCTGTCTGCGCCGTTGGGCGCACATTATAGAGGGAGGTTATCCAACATGATCGCATGGAAGAATACTGACACTCTGGCTTCTTATCAGAAGCTGTTTGACGCCGAGAAGGTCAACCTTGTTGCTGCCATGAGCGGCGAGGAAGGCGCCGAGCGCGTAAAGAAGTACACCGTTTCCATGGGCGAAGGCCTTGATTTCAACTACGCCGCCCGTCCTGTTAACGAGAGCGTTCTGGAAGCCCTGAAGGCTTTTGCCAAGGAAGCACAGCTCACCGAAAAGTTCGCTGCCCTCTACAACGGCGAAGTGATCAACACCGGTGAAAAGCGCATGGTTCTGCACCACATGACCCGCGGTCAGCTGGGCGATGACGTTGTGGCTGACGGCGTGAACAAGCGCGAATTCTACGTAGAGCAGCAGAATAAGATCGCCGAGCTGGCCAACAAGGTACACGCCGGCGAGATCACCAACGCTGCGGGCGAAAAGTTCACCACCGTTTGCCAGATCGGCATCGGCGGCAGCGACCTCGGCCCCCGCGCCATGTACCTGGCTCTGGAGAACTGGGCCAAGGTTAACAACACCCTCAAGATGAAGGCCGAGTTCATCTCCAACGTTGACCCCGACGACGCCAGCGGCGTGCTGAGCAAGATCGACGTTGCCCACACCATTTTCGTACTGGTTTCCAAGAGCGGCACGACGCTTGAGACCCTGACCAACGAATCCTTCGTGAAGGACGCTCTGGTCAAGGCCGGCCTGAACCCCTCCAACCACATGATCGCCGTGACCAGCGAGACTTCTCCTCTGGCCAAGAGCGCCGATTATCTGGCTGCTTTCTTCATGGATGACTTCATCGGCGGCCGTTACTCCTCCACCAGCGGCGTAGGCGGCGCTGTGCTGGGCCTGGCCTTCGGTCCCGAAGTATTTGCCCGCTTCCTCAACGGCGCTGCCGCTCAGGACGCTCTTGGCAAGAACGAAGACCTGCTTGCCAACCCCGCCATGCTGGACGCCCTGATCGGCGTTTACGAGCGCAACGTGCTGGGCTACCCCTCCACCGCCGTGCTGCCCTACTCTCAGGCTCTGAGCCGCTTCCCCGCTCACCTGCAGCAGCTGGATATGGAATCCAACGGTAAGAGCGTCAACCGCTTCGGCGAGCCCATCGACTACGTTACCGGCCCCGTCATCTTCGGCGAGCCCGGCACCAACGGTCAGCACAGCTTCTATCAGCTGCTGCACCAGGGCACCGATATCATCCCCCTGCAGTTCGTGGGCTTCCGCAAGAACCAGATGGAAAACGACGTAGTCATTCAGGGCACCACCAGCCAGCAGAAGCTGTGCGCCAACGTGGCTGCCCAGATCGTGGCCTTCGCCTGCGGCAAGGAAGATGACAACCGCAACAAGTACTTTGCCGGCGGCCGTCCCTCCTCCATCATCATCGGCGACCAGCTGACCCCCGAAAATCTGGGCGCTCTGCTGGCCCACTTCGAAAACAAGGTCATGTTCCAGGGCTTTGCCTGGAACGTCAACAGCTTCGACCAGGAAGGCGTACAGCTGGGCAAGGTGCTGGCTACCCGCGTTCTCAAGGGCGAAACCGATGGCGCTCTGAAGGTCTACAGCGACCTGCTGGGCATCTAAGGGGCAGGACTTCGCCCTGCACCCATTACCGCCCGCGCAAAAGCGCGGGCGGGTCTTTTATGCCTGGGGCAGAATCTAAGACCGCCGAAGGTCAAACAACGACCCTCGGCTCGCTTGTGACTTGGACATAAGTAACTCAAAAGCCTGCCGTATTTTGCGGCAGGCTTTTTGTATGTTCATTATGCCTTGGTGTGAGAATTGAAGTAGCTGTACATCACTTCGTGACGGTCGATGATACGGAAATCGCGTCCGCCGTCGGTGGCGAGGCGGTACATGAAGGTTTGCACGGCGGCGGCAAACTCGAGGCAGCAGAAATCGCCGCCCACGGGGGTGAAGGAAAGGTCGAGCGCATCCATCGCGCCAAGGCCGAAGATGTAGCCGTTGTGCATCTCGTTTTTCATGTAGCGGGCAAGGGCAAGACCCTTTTCGGTGCCGGGGGCGCCATCGTTGAGCAGGATGAGCGCGTCATCCTGATTGTAGCCGTAGTTGGGGCCATGCATGCCCTCATCCAGCTCGTAGCCCGCGGCGGGGAATTGCGGACCTTCCCACACCTTGACTGCGCCTTCCATGGCAACGCCGTAGAGAGAGCCAACGCCCGTAAAGGCAATGAAGCGGCTGCGCATGATTTTGCGGCGGGAGGTGTCCATCCATTTGAGGGTGCGCTCCACCACGTCGGGGATGGATGCGATAACAGCCTGCAGCTGCGCATCGATTCTGGCGGCATCCTCCGCTGTGAGGGTGCCGTTGGCAAGGCCGATGGCAGCGCCCAGCAGCATCAGCGAGCAAACCGTGGTGCTGTAGCCGATGGTGCGGATGCCGTACTCCTCGGGACCGCAGCCCATGCATACAAAGGCAGCGGCCTTTTTGGCGGCGGGGGTATCTGGCTTTTCGGACATGACGGCATTCATCAGCCCATGCTCGGTGCATACGTCCAGCGCTTCCAGCAGCGCCATCATGCCGACGTTGTCCAGCTGGGCAAACGCCGCGTACAGGAAGCGCGGGTTCCTGAATATGTTGCGCT
>JAZKYW010000228.1:0-15490 GCA_045612325.1 Candidatus Limiplasma sp.
GCTTGGAAGTAATGATCTGAAACGCTTTGTGAACCTTGATATTTTCAAGCACCATATCAACGATCACAGATTTAAGCGCAAGACCGAGAACGCAAAACAAACCGGTTTCAACACCAAATACAACGCCTGCAAGAACTGTGATGGAAATATCTACACACAACAGCGCATTACCGATGTTAAGGCTGGTGTATTTCTTCAAAATCATTGCAACAATGTCCGTACCGCCGCTGGAAGCCTGCATGTTGAACAATATCGCACTGCCGATTGCGGGAAACGCTACAGAAAAGACAAGTTCCAGAAGGGTTTCATCCGTCATAGGCTGAGAAAGGGGCAATACGAACTCCAAACCCCAGGTGATGCAGGAAAGCAAGAGACTAACATAAGCCGTTCTTACGCCGAAGGAGCGCCCAAAAACAATGAAGCCAAGCAAAAGCAAAGCCTGATTGATAACGAATACAAAAGCGCCGGGCGTCATAGCCGGAAACAATCTGCCCAAAATGATGGAGATACCACTTACGCCGCCTGTTGAAAAGTTATTAGGGAATTTGAAAAAATATACACCAATCGCTACCAACGTTGTACCAATGGTAAGCAGCAGATAATCCCTGAGTGTTTCCCGTACAGAAAGCTTTTGCATCACGTTTCCTCCCAAAAAGTTTCACACCCATTATTTTAGGTTATAGTATTAACAAATGCAAGTATTTTGTGCATTAAGGAGGTTTTTTCCATGACTCCCATTACTCTTGCTCTGATTGGCACCACCTTCACCTTCGCCGCAACGGCGCTTGGTGCAGCCACTGTTTTTCTCTTCCGCAAAGAATTGCCTCAGCGCATCCACCGTATCTTTCTTGGCTTTGCCGCAGGTGTAATGATTGCCGCGTCTGTATGGTCGCTGCTGATTCCCGCAATGGAAATGGCTGAAGAACAGGGCGCTGCCATTCCGTGGCTGCCCGCTGCAGGCGGTTTTGTGTTGGGCGGAATGTTTCTTCTGCTGCTTGACCACATACTCCCCCATCTTCATCCCGGCAGCGCCAAACCTGAAGGTCTTTCCTCTTCCTTTGCCCGCACAACGATGCTTGTGCTTGCCGTTACGCTGCACAATATTCCCGAAGGTCTGGCAGTAGGCCTGGCTTTTGGTCTTGCAGGCACCAATGAGGCGCTTTCCCTTTCGGGCGCTGTTGCGCTTTCGCTTGGCATGGCACTGCAAAACTTTCCCGAAGGCGCAGCTATTTCCCTTCCGCTCAAAAAAGAAGGGCTGAGCAACACCCGCAGTTTCCTGCTTGGTGCGCTCAGCGGAATTGTTGAACCTATTGCCGGTGTGACCGGTGTTTTGATTGCAGGCAGCATCGCCGGCATCATGCCCTGGTTTTTGGCCTTTGCAGCCGGAGCGATGATCTATGTTGTGGTGGAAGAGCTAATTCCCGAAGCCAATCTCGGTCAGCACAGCCACACGGGCACGCTCAGCGTAATGCTTGGTTTTTTGGTCATGATGATCCTTGACGTAGCCTTAGGCTGAAATCAGAGCGTAAATTCCACGCGGCTCACACGACCGATAAAGTTGATATCAGGCACAGCAACAGCCTCAGCGTTGTATTCGCGGTCGTAGCTCTGCAGCAGCACATTCATACCGTCAAGCTTTTTGACCTTGCGAAGGCAGCGATGCTGATTGAATTCTACCAGCATGATAGCGCCATCGATCGGGCTGTTGGAGGGCACGATCAGGCACTGGTCGTCACGGAGGATTCGGAAACCGCGCATAGTATCATCAGGCGCAGAGAGATAGAATACCTTATCGGGAGCGCTTCCCTCGATTTTGCCATCCATAATGGGCAGCAGCCGATGACCTACTTCCTTCATAACGGCATTATACACAGGCACGCGCTTGAGAACGCTGCTCAGCGCATCCAGCCAGATGCTGCCCGCGACAGCAGTTTCCGTTTTGGACTGATAAACCGTTTCGCTCTCCTTGGCAGCGGGCTTGGCTGCAATGGGTTTCTTGGGTACGATGGTCTCCACATCAACGGTAGTTGCAATATCTTCCAAAGAGAAGCCTGCCTCGTTATGCTCCTTCAAACCCATCTTTTTGAGGATTCTGCGTGCCTGGTCATCGGCAATGATACGCTTGCCTTCCTCAACATCCTTCAAATAACTTTCGCTTACGCCGCCAAGTTTTGCAACCTGTTTCAGCGTCATCTTGCGGCGGATACGTTCTGTATGAAGCAAATCTCCCAATCGGCTCATGTTTCTGTCTCCTTTATACTGCAAAATAGCAAGTACAAACAGTATAGCACATTTCAAACAATATTTCATCCATAATACAGAAATTCCACATTCGTGAGCACCTTACGAAGCGCTCACGAATGCTTGTTTTTTTGTGAATTCAATGTTATAATGAAGGGTGTAATTCCTGGAAGGAGGCGAATGGGTCCATGCAGAGCATGACGGGCTATGGCCGCTGCCGCGTATGCGAAGAAGGCCGTGAACTGACCCTTGAGCTCAAAGCAGTTAACCACCGCTTTTTGGATATTTCTTTCCGTCTTCCCAAAAATCTTGCATTTTTGGAAGATGCATTGCGTACCCGCATCAATCAGAGCGCGTTGTTCCGCGGTCATCTGGATGTATTTGTTACTTACCAGAACACCCGCACCGATGCACGCGAAGTTCGCATCGACGCTGCTTTGCTTGAAGCATTCAATACCGCTCTTCAATCGGTTGAAAAGCCTTTGGAAAACTTCCAGAAGGCTTCTGTTACCGAAGTACTCAGTTTGAGCGGCGCTCTCAGCGTAGCTCAGGCCGAAGAAGACACCGAAGCCGTAACCGCGCTTGCTTCCAAAGCCTTCGACGGCGCTGTTGAAGCTCTGAAAGCCATGCGCGAACGCGAAGGCGCACATCTGCAGAAAGATCTTCTTGATAATCTTGCAGAACTGGCTGTGCTGCGCGAGAAAATTGCTCAGCGCGCTCCTTCTGTTCCTGAAGAATACCGCGCTCGCCTTGCCGCAAGGCTTGAAGAGTGGCAGGTAAACTCGGTCGAGCCTCAGCGTATCGCTCAGGAAGTCGCCATCATGGCTGACCGCTGCGCGATCGATGAAGAGCTGAGCCGCCTGCAGGGACACATCGTACAATTTACGGATACCGTCAAAAACGGTACCGAGGTTGGCCGTAAGCTGGATTTCCTGCTGCAGGAAATGAACCGCGAAGTCAACACCACCGGTTCCAAAGCTTCGGATGCTCAGATCACTCAGTGTGTTGTAGATGCGAAGTGCATCATCGAAAAACTTCGCGAACAGGTGCAAAACGCTGTCTGATTTCCGCACTACACGTACCTGCGTACACACGAAAGGAAGGTACTCAGAATGGCAGTCGAGGTCAATACCACCGGTATGCTCCTCATCATCTCCGGTCCGTCCGGCACAGGCAAAGGAACGCTTGTCAATAAGCTGATGGAAAGCGACCCCTCTTTCCGTTTCTCCTGCAGCGTAACTACCCGTGCTCCCCGCGATGGCGAGATCAACGGCGTTCACTACCATTTTGTTTCCAAGGAAGATTTTCAGCGCATGGTCGAGGAAAACGCTTTCCTTGAACATGCAAAGGTTCATGACAACTTCTACGGTACGCTTAAGAAGCCCGTTGAAGATATGATGGCTCAGGGCCTGAACGTGTTGCTTGATATCGACACCCAGGGCGCCATCAACGTGATGGATAACGCTTCTGATTATGTAAGCGTATTCATCCTCCCTCCCAGCTTTGAGGAGCTTGCAAAACGTCTCTACGGTCGAAATACGGATGCCTCCGAGGTAATCGAGCGCCGTTTGCACAACGCCCGTGAAGAAGTGAAAATGCTCGACCGCTACCAGTACGTGGTGGTCAATGACGACCTTGAACACGCTTTTGAACAGCTTGTGCAAATCGTCAACGCAGAAAAACTGCGTATCAAACGCTGCAAGGTCACTGTTTCCTGACACTTTTACCATTACCCTATCTACCCATTTTCAAGGAGGATATGAACCATGCCTATCGTACAGCCCACCATCGTTGAACTTGCCGAAAAGGTTGATTGCCGTTACACCCTCGTTGTAGAAGCCAGCAAGCGCGCCCGTCAGCTGGTTGACGAAGCCCAGCCCCTCATCGACCCCAAGGATATGAAGCCCCTCAAGATTGCCGTTGAAGAAATCAACCGCGGTCTGCTCACCTACGAGCGCGACGCTGACCTGGAGGGTTAATCAATGCTGCAAGGCAAGCATGTTGTACTTGGTGTAACCGGCGGTATTGCCGCCTATAAAGCCTGTGAAGTTGTCAGCCGTCTTCGTAAGCTGCATGCCGAAGTGGACGTCATTATGACTCAGAACGCGGCAAAGCTGGTACAACCGCTCACCTTCGAGACGCTGAGCAATCGTCCCGTCTGCATTGATACTTTTTCCCGCACGGAGTCTTGGGATGTAAAACACATCTCTCTTGCCCAGAAGGCCGATATCATGGTCGTTGCTCCTGCAACTGCCAATATCATGGCTAAGATGGCGCACGGTATTGCGGATGATATGCTCTCCACTACCCTGCTTGCTACCAAAGCGCCTGTGCTGATCGCACCTGCAATGAACACAGGCATGTGGACCAACGAAGCAACGCAGCAGAACCTTGCTGTACTGCGAAGCCGCGGTATTCAAACCGTCGGTCCCGACAGCGGTTTTCTCGCATGTGGGGATACCGGCTCGGGTCGAATGAGCGAACCTGCTGAAATCGTCGAAGCGATCGTTTCCATTCTTTGTCCCAAGCGGGATTTGGAAGGAATGAAAGTTCTGGTTACTGCTGGCCCTACCGTTGAGCGCATTGACCCTGTACGCTATCTTACCAACGATTCTTCCGGCAAAATGGGTTACGCTATCGCCGAAGCTGCTCACAAGCGCGGCGCAGAAGTAACGCTTGTTTCCGGGCCTGTTCACATTCCTGCTCCTAACGGCGTGCATGTTGTACCCATTACCTCTACCATGAGTCTTTACGACACAATGATGGAGCTTTGCGGGCAGCAAAATGTGATCATTCAAGCCGCTGCGCCTGCAGACTATCGCGTTGAACAGGTTGCAGAGCAGAAAATCAAAAAGCAATCCGGTGACCCGTTCGTACTTACTCTTGTTGAAAACCCCGACATTGCCAAGGCTGTCGGACAGCGCAAGAAAGACGGACAAATCCTGGTAGGCTTTGCTGCAGAAACGCAGAATGTAATGTCCAACGCTCAGGAGAAACTTGCCAAAAAGAATCTCGATCTGATCGTTGCCAATGATGTTACGGCTGAAGGCGCCGGTTTTGGTGTTGATACCAACATCGTTACCCTCATCACCGCTGAAGCTTACGATTCTCTGCCCAAGATGACCAAGCGAGAAGTTGCCGACAGAATCCTTAATAAGGTTCTTTCTCTTCGCAAAGATTGATAAGCAAATAAAAAAGAACAGGCTTTGAAAGCCTGTTCTTTTTTATTTGTTACTCAAAATTCTCAAAGCGTCTGCACCAAACGTACTTCGAAATCGCGCTGTTCTGCGCACTGTGTACGTGCGTACACAGAATATCACGAATATACGGCGGCAGGAAACGATTGAACTTGACCTCAAGGATCATCTCATCGTTGTCGAACGCAGGGATGGTGGGCACATAAGGATTGAACAGATCATTTGAACGCAATCCCGTATGCAGCTGCTTGTCAAAGGTGATACGCACTTCTTCAGCAGGATGGATATACGCCTCACGCACATAGTCGACAATAACCGCGGGTTTCAGGCCGTTGATCGCCATCTCACGATATACGTCCCTCAGAAGGCCGCTGCGCGTACGTTCAAGCCCTGTAGGGTCTCCGGCGATCAGCTGTTCCGCAAGCAACTTGGGAATGCCGATGGAACGCTTGGAGATCAACTGCCCTACCTTGGTTTTGCACTCCATGCGGATAACTTTATCCGAGAAATTATAGATACGAATACGATACTTATCGCGGTTTTTAACGCCGTCAAGCTTGTCGATCAGCGCATCGTTGAAGCGAGTATCAAAGTACAAAGAACGGATATGGTATTCGTTATTCTCATCGCCGTTGGGGTCTTTCCAAAGCGTGTGCTTGAGCGCACGACTCAGAACTTCGTACTCCATACGGTTGATAAAGAATTTCAACTCATGCCTCAAAGGCACAGAAATGGCCATATTCGGGCCTCCTTATCAGGCGCCTACTTCGCTCTGGCAGGCAACAAGGGTAGCATCGTGCACGCCTTCAATGTCCAGCATGCGAGTAACAACTTCGGTGTGATCGCTCAGGCGAACTTCGTAGGTCATTTCAGCGCCGGCGCGGGTGAGGGTCTTGGAGCGCAGCTTGTGGCTCTTTACGCTGCGGGCAAGTTCGTTATGGATAGCGCCTTCGCAGTACTCATCATAATGCAGCACCAGCAGATACGCGTTGGGGTTGCTGAACTTGATGTAGGTAAGCGCAAACATCAGAACGGAGATGCTCAGCACAACGATCAGAGCGATCAAGTGCAGACCGGCGCCCAGCAGAATGCCCATGGTAAGAGCCCAGAACATGTAGGCGGTATCAAGAGGATCCTTCACAGCGGTACGGAAACGAACGATGGACAGAGCGCCGACCATGCCCATAGAAAGCGCGATATCGCTCTTAATACACATAACAACAGGGGTGGTGATCAGGGTAAGCATGACCAGCGTAAGCGTGAAGGAAGGACTGTAAAGCACACCGCGGTAGGTCTTGCGGTATACGAGAGCGATGATCAGACCGATCAGAAAACCAAGACCCAGTGCGAGGAACAGGTCGGCAGGAACGATGGATTTGAACTGGGCAGCAAGGCCGCTGGCCTCTACGATGGATGCGGCGCTCGAGGTGGCAAGGATAGAACTGGACATCATGTGAAATGGCCTCCTTTTGTCATTCAGTATGGATGTTATTTGGCGTCTGCAGGCATTTCAGGCTGTGCGCCAAAGTAGATGATCATTTGGCCGTCAGTCAGATTAAACTGCTCCTGAACCATGTCATAGAAGAGATTGGGACGCTTTTTGATAACGTTTCTGGTGTAATCCAAACGTTTGAGCCAGTAGCTCATAGCTCCCTCAGGCGTTGTGGGCGAGTCGGAGTTGATGTTCTTATCGTTCTCCTCTGCCCAGCGTGCAAAATGAAGCGGCATTTCCGGTTCAAGTATTGCAGCCATCTCGTTGAATTTCGCTGTCATGAACTCGGTGGTGAACACCTGATAAATCTCGCCGAGACGCATCAGGAACTTATGCTTCATTTCATCGTTTTCCAGAAGTTTTCGAATCAGCGTATTGTTGATATTCTGCTGACCTGCGCCGGATTGCTTCAAATAGCTCTTCGGGCTGTTAAACTTACTGTTAAACATTCCGTAGTCTGCGTCATAGAAGATCCAGCGCCACTTCTGCCCTTCCCCATCCAGTTTATAGAAACGGATATTACCAGGGTCAGAGTTGCCGAAGAACATTTCAAACGCAATGTAGTCAAAATAGTTATCTACATCGATGTTGTCCAGAATATACTGGAGATCAGCCTCGTTGGTACCGGGCGAGGAGGATTCAACACGCTTGATCATAGCCTTGTATTCCTTGTTGGAACCCCAGGCTACGGAGCCGCTGGCTTCAAGCACGTCCATGTTGTCTGCTTCGTCCAGCGTAAGGCCTTCATGCTGGGCAACAAAGAAACGGTCAACGCGTTCGCGCAGATTATAATGTCCCCAGTAAACGCCGTTGAGGTAAACAACAACGGGCTTCCATTCCTGATAGATTACAGTACTGGGATTATCGGTAATCTGATTAAACTGCTTGATAAGCTGACTTTGGAACGCGTCATTGAAGCGAGTCCACACGCAATCGTTACCGCTCATTCGGAGAACAAAACTCTTGTACTGTGTAAACTCAAGATTTTCAAAAAGCTGAGCGTCAAAGTACTTTTCGCCGTACTTGGCTTTTGCGCGTACCTTGAACGTTTTTTGCGGCATATCAAGGCTGTACTGACCCTGCAGAGCAAACTCGCAATCTTGATTCAGAACCGTGTTGCCAGCTTTGTCATAATACTCGATGTGGCAGGGACGTTCACGCTTACCTACTTCATCACGGCGATAGAGCGGGTATTCTCCCGTATCCAGCTTGAACGGGATCTTGCCAGGCTCTTTGATCAGCGTACCGCCGATAGCAAGCATACCGTCCGTCTCGCTCCAAAGTTCCTCAGGGTCAGCTACAACGCTCACAATAGGAAATGCATGGTAGAGATTGAGCAGATACGTCTGCGTGATCGTTTCGCTGGGCTGCAGCCTGTTTGTGGGGTCAAACGCGCGGGCGCGAAGAACCGTTACACGGTTGACGTCAAGCACCGTACCCTCCTGATAAAGGGTGCCGGTGTTTTCGGTGGGGATAGAGCCGTCAGTGGTGTAATAGACAATGGTGTCCTCAGGCACGGAGATCGTTACCTGAACAGTACCTTTATACTCGCCGCCCGGAATAGAGAAGGACGGATTGGAGGCGTATCCGTAATAACCTGTTCCGTTTGCCTCGCCGGGCGTAGGAACATCATAATAATAGAAGCCGCTATAGCCAAGCGTTCGGCCATAGCTGTGATCGGTGGGAATCAGACTGAGGGGAAGACGGTCAAGAACGCGGCCGGAGGGATCACAAAAAGTGACGGTTTCTCCGCCTGCACGCGTGAGGCTGAAATTGGTATGAAACTCATTGGTGGTGGTCAGGCCTGCCTGATCATCCAGATAAATTACTTTGTATTCGCCGGGCAGGATGTAGCTACCTTCGGGGAACTGCCACTTACGGGGGCGGGAAAGGCTGTCGCTGAGACCGTAGTTGGAAAGATCTACGGTCCCAGCGGTGGTGTTGTAAATTTCTACATAGTCAGTAGCGACGGCGGCAGCGCCCACAAGCGTGGTATCGTTGCTCGCCATCACTTCGCTGATGATAACGCCGGAGTAGTTATAAGCCTGATAAATGGCTTCGGCCTGCGCCTGACCATTGATGTTGTTGGGCTGGCCGGGAGTGGTGAGCTGGAACAGTCGCCAGTCGCCAACATCGCTGCGGCCGTAGGAGTAATCCTCGGGAATATTCTCGATGCTTACTCGGTCCACCAGACGGCCCTTGCTGTCGCTGAGAACAACGGTCTCGCGCTCTGCAGAGAGCGAGAACGTTGTGTGCGGAATACCGTTATCCTGCATGATACCCTTGCCGGAGCAGTATACAAGATAGTAACCGCCCGCGGGAATCGTAGCGCCATCGGGGAAACGCCATTTCATGGGCTTATTCTCTTTGTCGCTGAGATAATAGCCCGTAAGCGAAATGGGGCGGTCCGTGTTATTCTTCAGTTCGATCCAGTCAACGATCTCGCCGTCAACATCGGGAATGCCCAGCACGGGGTCGGGACAGACTTCGTTGATCGCAAGGTCGCCGCTTTCAATGGCATTATCATAGCGATAAGCCACAAAGCCATCCTCGCTGTTCTCAAAACCGGGGCTGTAGTAGCCGGTGGTTTCGAAAAAGCGTACGCCATCTTCGTCCACGCTGGTCTGCGCGTAGCTGGTATCCGCCGTCATAGTAGGCGTAGCCAGTTCGTCGATGAGGTACATATCGGGATCATACAGGTAGATATGATCACCGGCAGAGGAGATCTTGAACTTACCGTGGAACGGAAGGGACGGATCCAGCTGATAGCTGTCGGACGCAAAAACAACGACCCTCTCCCCTGCCTTCAGTACAAAATCAGGGAACGGGAACGTGATGCGGTCCGTCCTGTTGGTCAGCATAACGCCTTCCATGTTCAAGTCGGCGCCGGTACCGTTGTACAGTTCGAGCCAGTCATGGAATTCGCCGTTTTCATCGGGCACGGCAGAATTGTTGGCTGCCATAACTTCGCTGATGATGAGACCATCATAAACGGAGCTGCCAACATGCCTTCCTGCTTCTTTAGGGAAGATGAAATACATTACCGCCAGAATGGCGACAAACAGAATAAGCAGCGGCGTAACACCGAGCGACTTGTTCTTTTTCTTCTTTTTTGAGGGCTTGTAATCCTTTTGAGCCCTACGTCTGACCGGAGTCGTCATATCGTTGCGTTCAGCATGCGCAGGCGGGGTATTGTATTGCATATACTCCCTCCTTTCCTGAATATCTGTTTTGTGGCTGTATAAAGCCGTTTGATTTGCAAGCCACCTTTTTATTATACCATAAGCAGATGACGTTGCAAATGCAGAATTTTCATCAGAACCATTGGATCAAACGGGATGGCAGAATTAACGGATAAAATATACGTAGTTTTCCTTGCGGGGACGGGCTGCGGGCATTTCGCAATCCGCATAACCGAGAATGCAGTTGCCTACGCCTTCGTAATTGCCTTCAACGCCAAGATCCTTCAGGATCTGCTTGCCTTCCTCGGTTTCAAAAACCTCCTTGGCGCGGTGGATCCAGCAGCTGGCAACGCCCAGTTCATGGGCGGCATGCATCAGGTTGCCCATGACAAGGCTGCCGTCGTATACAGCGGATCGTACATCCTTGTTGGCAAGAACGACCAGCACAACAGGAGCGCCGTAGAACGGGTCTTTGTCCGCACCCATCACACCGGCATTCAGCGCAGCCAAACGGTCGCGCATTTCGCGGTTGGTAACAGCAATTATGATCGCGGCCTGCTTGTTCATGCCGCTGGGGGCAAAGGTACCCACTTCAAGGATTTGGCTGAGAACTTCCTCAGGAATAGGGTCCTGCTTGTACTGGCGAATACTTCTGCGGGTAAGCATATTCTGGATAGCGTTCACACAGAGGCCTCCTTATTTAACAAATATACATAGACAGTATACCATTTCACAAAAGTCAATTCAATAAAAGAGCGCCAAACAAGCCCTGTTTTTACATACATTCATGCTTACCAACTTGACAAAACCGGCACTTTTGTTTATACTTCCAAAACGAAAATGAAATTCATTTTCAATTTGATTTCAGGAGTTTGTACATGACTCACAGAGGCGCTTATCAGACCCGTCAGCAGGAAGCCGTGGAAGAGCTTTTCGCAGCCACGCCCGAAAGCTGCATGACCGCAGAAGAGGCTTTTTTTGCTCTTCACGAACGCGGCTCCGACATTGGCAAAACCACCGTATACCGCACCATAACGCGCCTGTGCCAGGCGGGCCGTCTGCGCCGTTATGTCCCCCACGAAAGCGGACAGGCGGCTACTTTTCAGTTTAATCCCTGTCAGGAAAGCCATCTTCATATTCGCTGCGTGCATTGCGGCGCTCTTGCCCACCTGCACTGCGAAGAAGTTCAGGCTTTTTCGCAGCATCTGACTCATCATCATGGCTTTACGCTCGATGAAGGACAAACCATCCTTTACGGCTGCTGCCAAAACTGTCAAAACCGCTGAAACGAGGAACCACATGAAGTTTTTGTCCCTGATTTTATGCTTGATGCTGTTCCTCTCCCCTGCGCTCGCACAGGAACAGCCTTTCAATATCATTGCAACCAATTTCCCTGCATTTGATTTGGCCCGCAGTCTGACCGGTAATACTGCAAACGTACAGATGCTTTTGCCTCCGGGCAGCGAAAGTCACAGCTACGAACCCACGCCGCACGATATCATCGCCATTCAAAACTGCGACCTGTTTGTTTATGTAGGCGGCGAGAGTGATACTTGGGTCGCAACCATTCTGGATTCTATGGGTGATTCCGCTCCCCATACCTTCCGTCTTTCCGACCCTATCACGTTGCTTGAAGCCACCGTTACTGAAAGTATGGAAGATCATCATGCGCATCATCACGAAGAAGAGTGTACCGACCCCGACCATACCCATGGCGAAAAACACACCCACGGTATGGACGAGCATGTGTGGACCTCGCCCAAAAACATGCTATTGATGACCGAGGCGCTTTCCAGTTTGCTTTGCGAGCTTGATGGTGCAAACAGCAGCACCTACACAGCAAATGCAGAAGCTTATCTGGCTGCATTGCAAGCGCTTGATGCAGCCTTTGAAAAAATCGTAGCAGAAGGCAAGCGAGACTTGCTCATTTTTGGCGACCGCTTTCCTTTCCGTTATTTTGCTGACGCATATGGCTTGCAATATGATGCAGCTTTCCCCGGCTGCAGTGAAGACAGCGAGCCCAGCGTACGCACAGTCATCTCGCTTGTGGATACCGTACGCGAAGAAGAAATCCCAGTGGTATTTTATATTGAATTTTCCAGCAGGCGCACTGCTGACATTCTTGCTGAAGAAACAGGCGCACAAACGTTACTGTTTCACAGCTGCCACAATGTATCCGCAGCGGAAATTGAAGCAGGGGCAACTTATCTGTCCCTGATGTGGCAAAACACCGAAGCTTTGAAGGAGGCCCTTAACTGATGGCTCTCATCACCTGCAAAAATGCCTCTTTTGCTTACGAAGGCAGAACCGTTATCAGCGATTTGAATCTGGATATTCATCGCGGCGAATATTTGTGCGTCGTCGGCGAAAACGGTTCTGGCAAAAGTACGCTTATCAAAGGCCTTCTTGGTCTGATGCAGCCCGTAAGCGGACGCATCGTCTACGGAGACGGACTCAAGCACTCCGAAATCGGCTATCTGCCGCAGCGTACAGACGTGCAGAATGACTTTCCTGCTTCTGTATGGGAAGTCGTTACCAGCGGCTGCCGCGGCAAATCGCTGTTCCTGAACACAGAAATGCGTCATACAGCGCAGAAGAACATGGAACTGCTGGGAATAACCTCCCTTAAAAATGCAAGTTTCATGGAGCTCAGCGGCGGTCAGCAGCAGCGAGTTCTTCTTGCCCGTGCTTTGTGCGCTACCAAAAACCTGCTGCTGCTTGACGAGCCTGTGGCAGGTCTTGACCCGCTTGTCACGCGTGAGCTTTATGATGTGATCTCTATGCTGCACAAAAAGCACGGTCTTACGGTTGTCATGATCTCTCATGATATTGCCACCTCTCTTGGCAACGCAAACCGTATCCTGCACATGTCCCAAAGCGGTATTTTCCTCGGCACGCCCGAAGAATACCGCCAATCCAATCTCGGTCAGGCTTTTGCGGGAGGACACGCTCATGTTTGATTTGTTTGCCACTATGTTCAGCTACCATTTCATGCAGCGCGCTCTCATCGTTGGCTTGCTTGTTTCTCTTTGTTCCGCCCTGCTGGGTGTAAGCCTTGTGCTGAAGCGCTACTCTATGATCGGCGACGGACTGAGCCATGTAGGTTTCGGCTCTCTTGCTGTAGCAACCGCTATGGGTCTCTCCCCTATGGCTGTCACCATCCCTGTCGTAGTAGTCGCGGCGTTTCTGCTTTTGCGTCTCAGTACACGCGGCAAACTGAAAGGCGATGCTGCCATAGCTATGATTTCCACAGGCGCACTGGCCATCGGCGTTATCGTGCTGTCTTTGAGCACAGGCATGACAAGCGACGTGAACAACTACCTTTTCGGCAGTGTTCTTGCCATGAATGCGTCTGACGTCAAACTCAGCATCATCCTCGCACTGATCGTGCTGCTTTTGTTCATCATCTTTTACCGTCAGATTTTTGCTGTTACGTTTGACGAAACGTTTGCACGCGCAACAGGCAGCCACGCAGAGGCCTGCAATATGCTTCTGGCGCTTTTGACAGCCGTCACCATCGTGCTTGGCATGCGCGTGATGGGCGCGATGCTGATTTCAAGCCTCATCATTTTCCCCGCGCTTACTGCCATGCGTCTTTGCAAAAGTTTCCGAAGCGTAACCATTTGCGCGGCGCTGGTTTCTGTCACCTGCTTCTTCGCCGGTTTGTGCATCAGTTACCTCCTGTCCACGCCTGCGGGCGCAAGTGTTGTGGTCATGAACCTTCTCGCGTTTGTGATTTGTGCCGTAATCGCCAAAATCAAAGCATAAAAAATGCCCTGCCGACGTACATCGGCAGGGTCTTTTTGTACCTTAATGGCAGCAGCATCCGCAATGGTTGCCCGTATTGCAGGAGGCATTATTAATAGCAACTTCGTTATTGTTGCACAGGGAAGCAGGCGGGAAGAGCGGCAAGCTGAAAAACTCATCGCAAACATTATCGGCGAATTCTTCGCAGGGCGGAATCGGGCAGAAACCGTAGGAAGGAATGAGGATCTCCACTTCCGCAAGCACCTTAAGCACCACAGTTACGCAAACCGTGAGCCTGAAGCGGTTGTTGCCCATATAGGCGCCGGATACACAAATGGCGCTGACCATGCTTTCCAGAGAGTAAGGCACGATGGATTCATCAGGGATGGACAGAAGCACATCCTTATCCACCGTGATGAGCCCCTTGCCGATATATTCCTGACCGCGGCTGTCGACAAAGAGAATATCGATCGGTACGTCGATTTTGCAGCGAACGCGAGCGAAGCAGGGACGGTCACACAGGCGTTCCACGGTAAGGTTGCGGATCGTTCCCTGCGTGGTGGTAGAGCGGCAGGATTCGAACGTAATAGGCGGTACGGGAGCGGATGTAGGCGCAACGGTCTCGGTGGTGTCGGCAGCACTGCCGCAGCCGCAGCTGCAATTGCAGTTGCAGCCGCAATTGGAATTGGCCACCATTGCATAACTGGTGATGATAACATCCTTGTCGTCAAGCTGTTCCTGCTGCAGGCAGCTGGCGTAGACACGCTTTACCTGCACGCATACTTTTTCCTGCAGACCGTCCAAAGCACTTCCGGAAATGGAACCGGGACAGGCGCCGGGATTGCCGTTCTTGTAGCTGTAGAAAGACATTTGCACGCCTCCTTTAATTCGGCCGCTTCTCGATGCTTCAGCATCTGCAGCCGTTCATTGACACAGTATGTCAACAGAAAAGGAGTGTGAAAAGTTTTCAGCGGATTTGCTCCACAGTGTAGCCGTTGGCTTGCAGTTGGGCAATAATGCTGTCCTGCTCTGTAACCAAATGCATAAGGCCAACAATGGCTACAATTTTTTTGTTCTGCGCATTCTCAAGCATATCGATCAGTTTGTCAGCCATGTAATGGTTGCGTTTTACCAGCAGAGCCTGATGATATTCCTGCGCCAGTTCGGGAGAGGCTTCCTTAGAAAGGCTGCGCACATATGAATCCGCAAAAGCCTGAGCATCGCCTTCGCGCCACCATTTGGGCCACTTTTCCAAATCCTGATTTGATTCAGGCGCAGTACCCAAAACAGCTTCACACGCGGATACAAGCAAATATTCCTGCAGTTCGGACGAAAACGCATCCATCAGCCCAAGCTGCTGCGTAACAGTTTCAAGATAGTCTGTTTCCTGCTCCTTAAGACGCTTTCTGACAGCGTTTTCAACGCCAAATCTTGAAGCGGCTTTGGTGCTTCCTGCGTCCATTTCGTCTGCAGCCGCAGAAACTGTCATCATACTCGTTACTGCCCATGGATCCAAATGGGATAATTGTTCCATGGAATATCCAAGCTTGTCGGCTGCCTTTTGCACCATTTCAAGGCATTCGCGGCTCACACGCTCTTCAAGAGGATGATCGCTTTTCATCAGTGCAGCC
>JAZKYW010000229.1:0-5234 GCA_045612325.1 Candidatus Limiplasma sp.
GCCTGCATGAAGTGCTGCCGTGGGACCATATCGATGCCGGCATCAGCAAGGAATTCCTCCGCCGCGAATACGAAAAAGCCATCCACGAACAGACCACCCGTGATTGCCGCGAAGGCTGCAACGGCTGTGGCCTGCACAAACTGAAGGGAGTGTGCAGCGCATGCGAATGATGGTCGTTTTTGAAAAAGGCGCCGCTCTGCGTTTTATCGGTCACCTCGACCTGATGCGCACCGTACAGCGTGCGCTCCGCCGCAGTGACCTTCCTGTAAAATACTCCAACGGTTTCAATCCTCACATCCGTCTCAGCTTTGCAGCGCCTCTGAGCGTAGGTGTTATCGGACTGCGTGAACTGATGGAAGTGCCTGTGGAAGACGGCCTGACGGAAAACGAGTTCGTCACCCGCATGAATGCCGCTTTGCCTGCTTGCCTGCAGATTCGTTTCTGCAAGGCTGTGCCTGACGAATTTCCTGCGCTGATGTCTCTGGTGGCGGGTGCTGACTACCGCATCACTTTCCCCAAGAACGAAGAAGCCGCGAAGGCCGCTTCCCGTTTTGCGGATTTTATGGCACTTGAGCAGTATGTTGCCAACCGCCGTACCAAGAGCGGTGAAAATCCCTGCGATATTCGTCCGTTTGTCATTGGCGGCGAACTTACCGAAACCGAAGCGGAGTACATCATCGACCTGCGTACCATCGCCACTGCTGCGGGTATGCTCAAGCCCTCTCTGTGGTTTGATTCTTTGTGCGAGTTTGCGGAGTGCGGCGATGTACCGCATCTTATCTACCGCAAGAATATTCTCGCAAAGGCAAAGAACGGCACGCTCGTTCCCATGGAGGAAGTGTGATGGGCGCGCTCTACAGGCTGCTGACTGCTGAGGAAAACGGCGTCAGACGCATCGCGCTTGCGCAGGAGAATACGCTGCTTGAGTATTATCAGGAAAACGCCGAAAGCGACGGCGTGGTCGGTACGGTGTACCTCGGCAGAGTCGAGCGTGTTCTTCCTGACGTAAAGGCTGCGTTTATCCGCATTGGTCTTAAGCAGAACGGTTTCCTTCCGCTGAAGGAAGCGGAAAGCTATCACAAAACCAGCGGTAATGCCTCCTTGATGTCAGGGCAGGATATTCTTGTGCAGGCTAAAAAGGCTCCCAAGGGCGGAAAGGGTGCGTTTCTGACGCGTGATATCTCCTTTTCCGGACAGTACGTGCTGCTGATGCCCTGCAACCGTTTTGTTGGCCTGAGCAAGCGTATCGAAGACCCCAATGACCGCGAATATGCGCAAAAGCTTGGTCAGAAAATTGCGGGGGAGCGATTTGGCGTTATCGTACGCCATGCAGCACTGTTCGCTTCTGAAAAAGAAGTGCGCGAAGAAGCGGAATCGCTTTGGGCTGTATGGTCGGATATCGCCAAAAAGGCCGCTGCGATGAAAGCGCCTGCCGTTATGCACACCGAAGCACCTATTGGCGAAATCCTCAAGCGCGATTACAGCGCGAGACATGAGGTCACTTGCTCCAATGACCCGGAAGAATGGAAGCAGCTGAATGTTGAACGCCAGCTGAAGGCTGCTCTGGGCAGGCGAGTAGAGCTTAAGGGCGGCGGAAGCCTCATCATTGACGAGCGCGAAGCGCTGCAGACCATTGATGTGAACTCGGGCAGTGCGGTCAAAGCTTCTCAGGAGATGAGCCTTGCGCTTGAAGAAAATCTGCGCGCTGTACCCGAGATCGCCAGGCAGATTCGTCTGCGCAACCTGAGCGGTATCATCCTTGTTGATTTTATCGATATGGATACCGAAGCAGAACGCGCAGCCGTGCAAAAAGCAATGGAAGAAGCAATTTCCGATGACCGCGTCAAAAATGTCATCCACGGCTTCACCCGCCTTGGGCTGATGGAGATGACCAGAAAGCGCACGGGCGATTCGCTTCGTGACCTGCTGACTACCCCTTGCAGCAAATGCAGTGAGACCGGCCGTTTGTTCAACGGCTGATGAAAGGAAAATTTCACGTGCAATACAAACCCGTTTATGTAACAGAGGCCGAACGTTTGGAGCAGGAAGCTGCCATTGAGCAGATCCTGAACATGGATGTTCGTCCCAAGAGTTTTCATATTGTCACCTACGGCTGCCAGATGAATGCTCACGATTCCGAAAAGCTGGCCGGTATGCTTTTGCAGATGGGCATGACTGAAGCAGAAGACCGCCGCAATGCCGATTTGGTGCTGTTCAACACCTGTTGTGTGCGCGACAATGCCGAAAGGCGCGCGCTCGGCAACGTGACCTGGCTCAAGGAGCTGAAGAAAGAAAAGCCCGATCTGATCATCGGTGTGTGCGGCTGCATGGTGCAGCAGCCCCAGATGGCGCAGAAGATCCTGAAGCAGTACCGCTTCATCGATCTGGCATTCGGTACCCACAATCTGTACACCCTGCCTACGCTTCTGCTGAACCTTCTTTTGAAAAAGACCAGGATCGTCAGCGTAAGCGATGCAGATACGCTGATCGCCGAAGGACTGCCTGTAAAGCGCCTCAACCCTTATCACGCATACATCACCATCATGTACGGCTGTGATAACTACTGCTCCTACTGCATTGTGCCGTATGTGCGCGGTCATGAGCGTTCCCGCCGCATGACGGATATTCTGCACGAAGCGGAAGGCCTGCTCAAAAACGGCGTTCAGGAGATTATGCTGCTTGGTCAGAATGTGAACAGCTACGGCAACGGTTCCGAAAACGGCGATACGTTCCCGCAGCTTCTGCGTGAGCTTGACCGCATGGGCGTCCCGCGTATCCGCTTCATGACTTCTCATCCCAAGGACCTGAGCGATGAGCTGATCGAAGTGATGGCGAACGGCAAGCACATCTGCAATCATCTGCATCTGCCTGTGCAGTGCGGCAACAATGAGATCCTCCGCCTGATGAACCGCCGTTACACCCGTGAGGATTACCTGCGCAAGGTTGAAAAGCTGCGTGCTGCCGTACCCGGCATCGGCCTTACGACAGACCTGATCGTCAGCTTCCCCGGCGAAACGGAAGAACAGTTTGAGGATACCTGTTCTCTGGTGCGTGAAGTGGGCTACGATGCCGCCTTTACGTTCATTTATTCTCCCCGCGAAGGTACGCAGGCTGCACGCATGCCCGGACGTATCCCTGAGGATGAATCCTCCCGCCGTATTGAAAAACTGATCCGCGAGGTTGAAGCTTCGACCGCGCGCGTGCATGAAAGCATGATCGGCAAGCAGGAGTTCGTGCTCATCGAAGGCATCTCCAAGCGCGACACCAACAAGGTATCCGGCAAGGGTACGCGCAACATCACCGTTACGCTTGACGGAACGAGTGAGGATATCGGCAAAATCATTCCCGTTACCATTACTTCCGCTGCAGTCAACACGCTGCGCGGCGAAAGAATTGAAAGGTGAGATCATTTATGGAAAAGGTACTGAATCAGGCTGAAATGCTGGCTGAAGCCATTCTGGAAAGCGAAGAATATATCTCCATGCGCCTTGCTGAGCAGGCTGCCATGCGTGACGAAAACGCTACTCAGCTGATCGCTTCCTACACCGAAAAGCGTCAGGCTATCGAGAGCCTGCTGGCTGACGCTAACATGGACCACGGCGCTCTGGCTCAGGCCGGTCAGGAACTGCAGAGCGTTGAGCGCGCTATTGACGAGTGCGAAGTTCTGAACAAGATGCGCGAGACCAACGAAGCCTTCAACGCCATGATGAAGAAGGTCAATTCCATCATCCGCTACGTTGTTACCGGCGAAGAAGAGCAGGAAGAGGGCTGCACCGGCTCCTGCAGCACCTGCAGCGGCTGCCACTAATCACTGATAACCGCGCGTACGCGCCATACTTTGAGTTACGAAAGGGGCATGAGCAATGGCATTGACCGCCATGATGCAGCAGTATCTGCAGCTCAAGGATAAACATAAGGATTGCATTCTCTTTTTCCGTCTCGGAGACTTTTACGAGATGTTTTTTGAGGATGCCAAACTTGTTTCCAAAGAGCTGGAACTGACGCTTACAGGCAGGGATTGCGGGCTGGAAGAGCGCGCGCCCATGTGCGGCGTGCCGTATCATGCTGCCTCGGCTTATATTGCCCGTTTGATCGAAAAGGGCTACAAGGTTGCTATCTGCGAACAGCTGACCGACCCTGCCCTGAGCAAGGGTTTGGTGGAGCGAGATGTAATCCGCATCGTGACCCCGGGTACAGTTGTTGACCCTGCTCAGCTGGATGAAAAGAGCGCAAGCTACGTGCTTTGTGTTGCTTTCACCGGCAAGGGTGCGCAGCTTGCGTACGCTGACGTCAGCACGGGCGAACTTGTGGTGCACCAGCTTGTGGATGCGCAGAAGACCCTGCGCGACGAGCTGATGCGCATCCGTCCGCACGAGATCATCACCAACAGCATGGAGAAGCTTTCTCCGCTGATGAGCGAAGACCTCAGCTGCTCCCAGCTGCCTGAAAGCGCTTTTACGAGCAAGAATGCCAAACAGGCTGTCTGCAAACAGTTCCATGTGCAGAGCCTTTCCGCTCTGGGTTTGGATGAACGCGACAAACGTTTTGTCGCTGCCGGCGCGCTGTTGTACTATCTGAACGATACGCAGCGCAACACGCTTTGCCATATCACGCAGCTGAGTGTGTATCAGGGCGAGTACTCCATGTTCCTTGACCGCATGACGCGCAGAAATCTGGAACTGACAGAAAGCCTGCGCACGGGGGAACGAAGGGGCTCTTTGCTTTGGCTGCTTGACAAGACCCATACAGCCATGGGCGCGCGTCTGCTGCGCTCCTGGGTCGAAAGCCCCATGACGGATATCAGGCGCATTCAATCCCGTCTGGATGCCGTTGAAGCCTTCTGCGGCCGCTATATGGAAGCGGAAGAACTGGGCGAAACGCTGGAAGCCGTTGCCGATATGGAACGCCTGCTCGGCAAAATCAGCTATAACAACCTGACGGCGCGCGACTGTCTTGCGCTTTTGCGTTCTCTCCGCGCTGTTGCGCCTGTTAAGCAGCTGCTGAGCGCTTTTGATGAAGTGCCCGTACAGGCGCTGGCTCACACGCTTACGCCTCTGGAATCCCTGTGTGATCTTCTGGAACGTGCCATCAACCCCGATGCACCTCTTACGCTCAGCGATGGCGGTGTGATCCGCAAGGGTTATCATGCCGAACTGGATGAATACCGCGAGGCTCTCGAGAATGGCAAGCAGTGGATCCTTGACATGGAAACCGCTGAGCGTCAGGAGACTGGC
>JAZKYW010000230.1:0-8140 GCA_045612325.1 Candidatus Limiplasma sp.
AGCGTATTTGCGATGGCCTGACATGCAATATAAAGCTGCTCGCTGTCCAGTTTCAAGGCGGATGCGCTCAGGTTGACAGTCGCAACATTGCGGCTTACTTCAACAGGATTCGCGCCGTACAGGGAAAGTCGAACAGAGCCACCCAAAGCGGTAGCATCGCGGTTGCCGGCGTGGGTGAGAAGGGCGCGTACGATGGTCTCAGCTGCAGGACGCACAAGCGAGAAGGAAAGCTCCATTTCGATAGGCGTCAGGCTGATGCCGTCGCGGCTGGGCAGATAAAGCATTGCGGTATCGCTGTAATCAAGTGCGGCGTCGCCGATGGGGGCAACGTATTTGACTTCAGCAGGGGGCAGGGTAACGGTTGGAACACCATCCGTTACGGGCAAGCCTATGCTGGTGCAGCCGCTTGTGAGGCAGGCAATACAAACAAGCAATGCAATCAAACGTTTGGAGGACATGCGTCTTTCTCCTTCATAGCTTTGTGAAAGGTCAGCCCTGATGAATGGGAAGCTCAACCGTGAAGGTAGAACCATTTCCTTCTTCACTTTCGACCGATACAGTACCGCCGTGCATCAAAACCATTTGACGCACGATGCTCAGGCCCAGGCCTGTACCGCCGGTCTCTCTGCTGCGGGCTTTATCAACGCGGTAAAAACGGTCAAAAATATGCGTCTGGTCTTCTTTTGGAATGCCGGGGCCGTTGTCGGTAACGGTCAAAATGGCATCTCTGCCGGAGCGGATGAGACGCACGCGAATCGTGCCGCCTTCCTGAGTGTATTTGCTGGCATTTTCCATCAGGTTGTACACTACCTGCGTCAGCTTGGCACTGTCGGCGTACATTTCACAGCGGTCGCTCAGCTGCAGCTTCAATTCCTGATTGCGCTGCTCGAGAACAAGCTTCAAACGGTCGGCGGTATCATTGACAAGGTCAGCAAAGCTGAAATTGGTTCGGTTGAGGCGCATCGTCTTGGAATCCATGCTGACAAGTGTAAGCAAATCGCCGATGATCATGTTCAGGCGATCGATTTCCTTGTTGATGTCGGTCAGGAACTCCGTGCGCATTTCGGCATCCATCTCGGGCTGATAGATGATGCTTTCAAGCAGGATCTTCATCGTGGCCAAGGGCGTTTTCAGCTCGTGGCTTGCGTTGGATACAAACTGATTGCGGCTTTGATCAAGCATTTCCAGCTTTTCGGACATGGTGTTGAACGTTTCGGAAAGTCTGCGGATTTCGCCGCTGCCCGTAACAGGAACGCGTACAGAAAAATCGCCGCGTCCCATACGCTGAATGCTGCGTGTAAGAGAAATAATGGGACGGCTCAGAATACGGGAAAACACAAGCGCAATGATCATGGCTACACCGGCAGCGATGAGGAAATACATGATCATTTGATCCTGCAGCGCGAATACACGCTGCATCATATCCTGAATAGGGGAGGAATACAGCAGAACGCCGATGACCTTGTCATCCAGAATGAATGCAGAAGAACAATAGGTGACCCAATCAGCACTGCCGTCGAAAGGCTTTAAAAAACGATCAAGGCTGAACTTGGCAGTGGCTTCTGCATTTTCCTTGGAGGTGTGTACACCGTAAGAGCTTGTGTTGCCCAGCGCAAGGATATCGGCCACTTCCGTAATTTCCATGCGTGTGCCGTTCAGCTCTCGCTGGCTGTCAAGCTGAACTTTGCCGCTGGTATCCAACACCAATAGCCGCCCTCCCAAATCGGCACCAGCAGCTTCTATTTCAAGCTGCAGTTCATCGGTTTGGTAGGCGGCATACAGAGGGGCAAATTCCTCAGCAAGTTTGTTTGTGTTTGTTCGATCCTGTCTCATGCGGTCATCGAACAAATAATCGCCCACCAGCCCAATCAAAGAGGTAGCTACTGCATAGTAGCTAACCCCTACGATGAGCAGGAAGGCGAGTATGATCTTCCAACGGATGGAAGAAAACGGGTTATTAATCCTTGTCGGTGAAATAGTAGCCCACTCCCCACTTGGTGAAGATAAACTCAGGCTGAGCGGGATTGCGCTCGATCTTTTCGCGGAGTCTGCGGATGTGTACGTCAACAGTGCGCGCATCACCAGTGTAATCGTACTTCCATACGGTTTCCAGCAGAGATTCGCGGCTGAATACCTTGCCGCGGTTGTTTACAAACACCTGCAGCAGGTCAAATTCCTTGGCAGTAAGACGGATATCCTTGCCGCCGAGCGTTACGGAGCGGTTAACAGCGTTGATCTCCATATCGTGTACTTTGATCACCTTGCGGGGCTCGCTCTGTACGTTGCCGGAAGCACGGCGCATAATGGTCTTGATGCGAGCCTTGACCTCAAGAATGTTAAAGGGCTTGGTCATGTAGTCATCGGCGCCGTATTCAAGGCCCAGGATCTTATCGATCTGTTCGCCCTTGGCGGTCAGCATAATGATCGGAACGTTGCTGTGCTCGCGAATGCGCTGACAAACAGTAATGCCGTCAACCTTGGGCAGCATTACATCAAGAAGAATAAAGTCGAAATGGTTGGAAAAGAACTTATTAAGAGCTTCTTCGCCGTCTGCGGCAGAATCAGTCTCAAAGCCTTCCTGTTCGAGAGTATATTTCAAACCCTTAATGATCAAGGGTTCGTCGTCAACCAAAAGAATCCGCTTTGCCATCGGCTTCTTCCTTTCCTGTACACTGACGCGCATGGGTATGCATCGTCATGATATTGAGATACATCTATTGTAAATTGAGTTATGAAAAAAATCAAGCCTTTTGAAACAAAAAATTCATATTTGCACAAACGAATACAAAATAAAAAACACGTTTTGCATCAGATGTGCAAAACGTGTGAAGTGGTTGTTAAAGATTGCGAAGCGCGTTTTCGACCTTTTCACGGCTGGCGAAGTTGAGGGGAGAGAAGCGGCCTTCCAGCGCTTTTTCCAGTTTGGCTTTGGCAGCGTCCTTCTTGCCTTCTTCAATGTCGTACTGGGCAAGGAAGTAAAGGGTATCGATTTGACCGGGTTTTACTTCAAGCGCCTTTTCAAAATACTCACGAGCCTTTACTTTGTCGTTGACAAGGCGGTAGTACGTTTGACCAAGGTTATCCAGCGTGATGGCGTCTTCGTCATCATATTCGTAAGCTTCGGTGTTGAAGGAAATGGCCTTTTCGCAATTGCCGGCTTCGATATACAGGTAACCGAGGGTCTGATAGACCATACCGCTGGGGCCTTTCTGATGCATGCGCTCCAGCAGTTCAATGCCCTTCTCGACATTGCCCAGCTTGTAAGCAACAGAAGCATAGTTTACCATCAGCTGACGGCGATTGTCCTCGCTCATGGGATACTTCTGGATTTTGACAAGCAGTTCGCGGGCTTTCTGGTACTCGCCGGCTCTGATCAAAAGGACGGAGTAAGCGAGAAGAGAAGCCATTTCTTTCAAACCTTCGTTGTAGGCTTCTTCAAAAAGTTTCATGGCGCCTTCGTTATCGCCCTTGTTAAGCAGCAAAGAAGCTTTGCGCGCCTTGATCGTGGTAAAAAGACCCATAGGGATAAACCTCCGTTATTTGGATTTTGAGGCAAGCTTACGCCTCAACCTCGCGTATCTGTATTGTAACGCTTTTTGCCGCTCTTGTACAGTACCATCCCGAAATAGTGAAGGCTCGGAGAGCAGCAAAAGCGCCTGACGCGTGTAGGCGACCGCTTTGGGGATATCTTTGAGCTGATGCTCGTAGAGTTTTGCCAGCGCTTCGCAGGCAGATACAGTGTCTTTGCCCGTACGCAGCATTTGCTGATACAGTTTCACAGCGGTTTGAACATTGCCGTTTCTTTTTTCGATTTTAGCCATCGCCTGACAAGCCTGACCTGCGAGCGTCGTTTCTGTGCTCAGGCGATAGCAATGCATGGCTTTGCTGGTATTTCCGCCTTTTTCTAAAGCACGGGCAAGCGAGAAAAGGTCCTCAGCTTCTGTAATTTGCTCCGGAGCATCCACCTGCTTGCAAAGATGGTAAAACAGCTGGGCAAGGCTTACGATGTCCTGCTTGTTGTGTTCCAAAATCTTTTTCAGCGGCTCAAACTGACCGTCTTTCAAGTACTGAAAATAGGTTTGAGGAACAAGTGCACCCGGAAGGTCATCTTCTCGTGTTACGTTCAGCAATTGCTGTTCAAGGTTCCAAAGCGTACAGCTTTTCAATCTCAGTTTCCACAGGCGGCGCGCGGGATAAAGCACGTCAGCGTGAATGGCGGGGATGTTTGCATCGGAGATGCGATTCATCAGAAAACGCGATTTGAGCAAAGGAACATCGAACGTATGTCCGTTAAACGTACAAAGGATGGGATAACGCTTCATCAATGCATTCAGAGTTTGAAGCATGGCGGGCTCTTCAGGGTAATCATGCATGAGGAATTGTTCGACAATGTATCCCGAAGAAGTAAAGTAGCCTACGCCGATTTGGAACGCAATCGTACCAACGCCTCCCGAGAGGCCTGTTGTCTCTGTATCAAGAAACAAAATATCCTCAGGAGAAATTTTTTCAGGAAAGCTGAATCCAAAAATCGACTCAAGAACCTCTTTACAGGCGTGGCTTCGGTCTGAAAACAGCGAAAGGGGAAAGGTAGTTGACTCGTGGTAAAAGGCCTTCTTTTCAGCGGTTGGCTTTGCAGCAGGCTGAGGTTTCTTCGCCTCTGCTTCGAGCATTCTGAGCTTGTTGAGCAGACCGGCCATTTATTTAACCAGCTCCTTAAGCAGCGCGATGGCGTTTGCTTTTCCGCGTTCGCCAATTTCAATCAAAGGTCCTGCGCAGCTGGGACAACCTTGTTCACATCCGCAGTTTTGAGCAATTTGAAGCGCATGTTCAAGCAGGAGTTCCTGCATGCGGTAGGCTTTTTCGCTAAGGCCGATGCCACCGGGGTAAGTATCGTACAAGAAAATCGTAGGTTTATCGGTAATAGGCGCTTTTACCTGATAAACAACGCTGATATCCTTCGGGGCACACATCAGATACAGCGGTGCGATGATGGATAGCAGATTCGCAACGCCAAGCAGAGCGCCCTGCAGTTCATCGGGGGTGTAGCGCTGAGAAATATGGTCGGGAAGCGTCCACCACATGCCTACGGTATGCAGGTCGGTTTGCGGCAGGCGTACTTCGCCAAAGCCTACCGTCTCATGCGTATCCAGCTTGAATTTCTTGAACATTTTGACGATGGTGCTTACACGAACTTCGCCAAGGGTAAGACCTGCGCCGCATGCAAGTGTTTTCTCTTCCAAATCATCAAGAATATGAAGGCTTACGTTCAAATCCGCATCGGTATAGTAATCGGTATCGACTGCTTTGATATAAGCCTTGCAAGTATCCATATCAAGCTGCTCAACCTGATACATGCGAGCATCGTGCATATAGATGGCGTTTTCATGCAAAAGCATGGGCACGGTATATCTGTCCATTTCACCGATGACGCGATGATGCGCAGGATTGGTGATATCGATGATGACAAAATTCTCGGTGTGTGCGCTGCGCAGACTGATTTCGCCCGAGGGCAATTCCTCCTCCATCCAGTAATATTTACCGTCAAGGTGACGCAGGATGTTATTTACAGAAAGATATTCGAGGAAAGAAGCGGTATCGGGAATGTTGCCAAAGCTTTCGTCATCTTCAAAGGGAAGCTCGTATGCGCTGCATTTGATGTGAGAAAGCAGGATATAGAGGTTGTCGGGCTGGACGAGCGCATTCTCAGGGGAAGCTTCAAAGAAATAATCGGGATTTTGGATGATGTACTGGTCGAGAGGTGCAGAAGAAGCTACCATGATGGTGAGCGCTGTATCCTTGCGGCGACCCGCACGACCTGCCTGTTGCCATGTGCTTGCGATGGTACCGGGGTATCCGCAAAGGACGCAGGCTGTCAGCGCACCGATGTCAATACCAAGCTCCAGCGCGTTGGTGGAAACGACCATGTCAACGTTACCGTCTCGAAGACCGCGTTCGATATCGCGTCTTTCGCTCGGCAAATATCCGCCGCGATATCCTCGCACTCTGTCAGTGAAGCCGTAGGCGTTACGTACACATTCCTTCATGTGACGGGTAATAACCTCGACCTGCAGTCGGCTTTTGGTAAAGATAATGGTCGGGATAGCGTTGCGCAGCAACGTTTCGCCAATTCTCTTTACTTCGTTAACGACTCCGCGGCGAATGCCAAGCTGTTTATTAACAACCGGGGGATTATAGAATACAAAATGACGTTCGCCCATAGGTGCGCCATTCTTGGTGACAGCTTCGATTTTGCGGCCTGTAAGCTGCTCCGCAAGCTCAACGGGATTGGCAATGGTGGCGCTGCAAAGAATAAACTGAGGTTTGCTGCCGTAAAATTCGCAAAGTCGCATCAAACGGCGAAGGACGTTGGCAAGATGACTGCCAAATACGCCGCGATAGGTGTGAATTTCATCGATAACGATGTATTTGAGGTTTTCAAACAGTTTGACCCATTGTGTATGATGGGGCAGAATGTTGGCATGCAGCATATCAGGGTTGGTCACAACGATGTGTCCGGCCTGCCTGATGGCCTTGCGCGCGGCTCCCTGGGTATCGCCGTCATAGGTGTACGCCTTGATATCAACGCCCAGCGCTTCAATCATATCATAAAGGCCGCTTACCTGGTCTGCAGAAAGCGCTTTTGTGGGAAACAGGTAAAGCGCACGGGATTCTTCGTTCTCCAAAATGGAAGAAACCACAGGCAGGTTATAGCACAACGTCTTGCCGCTTGCGGTAGGCGTAACAACAACAAAGTCGCGCTTTTGTGCTGCAAGCTCATAGCAATCGGCCTGATGGGTATACAAACGAAAGATACCACGATCCTGCAGTACCTTCTTAATACGCTCATCCATTGCGTCGGGGAAAGGCTTATAACTGCCTTCAGTTGCAGGAAGCGTACGCCATTCGGTAACGCATTCCATAAAGGAAGAATCTGTTTTAAGGCGGCCGATCAGCTGATCAAGATTCATGCAAATTCTCCTGTTCCATGGCTTTTGATATAAAAATAATGCAATAGAACAAATGTTCTATTGCATTATATCATTAATCAGTAGGCTGTGCAAGCAGCTTCGTTATTTAACCAGATTCATAAGTGCTTCGAAACCATCCGTCCAGTATTCGGTACCATCGTGCAGCAGCCAGGTTGCTTCTGCTTCGGGGATAGATTCGATCAAAGCGCGGCTTTCCTCATAGGGGAGAAGGAAACAAGCCGTAGAAAGAAAGTCGGCGAGACCGGAATCCGGATGAATGATGCTGACGGAGCGCATATGAGTGGCGGGGAAGAGGGTGGTGGGATCGATCAGGTGATGATAGCGAACGCCGTCAACCTCATAATAGCGCTGATAATCGCCGCTGGTAACGATGCTCATATTCTTAAGACCTAGCTTCAGACGCGTCGTAATACCGTCCACGTTTTCAACTGCAACCGTCCACTGTGTACGTCCATCACGAGGGGCGTCTCCGCATACTACGTTTCCGCCAGCATTAAGGATGAAAGAATCCAGACCTGCTTCGCGCAGCGCATCGGAAACCTTCTGTGCAGCGTAGCCTTTGGCAACAGCACCGACATCGATTCGCATTTCAGGATCGACAAAGAAAACGGTATTAGCTTCCGTATCGATTACGATATCCTCGTAATCGGTGTGCTGAGCAGCAGCTTCAAGCGCGTTAAGGTCAGGGGTATAAGTTCCGTCGGTGCGTGCATTATGCCAAAGAAGCAGTACGCTGCCCATAGCAGGGTTGGTTTTGGCATTGTACTGAGTCTGCCACTCCTTCACCTGTACAAGCAATTCGATCAGTTCAGGTTCTGCTTCAACGGGAGCTTCAGCAGCGTTTTGGTTGACTTCAAAAAGATTTTTTACACCAGTATAAGGATTATACTGATCAAAAATCTCGTGATAACGGATCATTTCATCTTCGGCAAGCTTTGCGTAGGTTTTGAATTCATCTTCAGTTTCCGTGTAGGCAAGAAGAGTGATGATGGTATCAAATGTGCCGAAGAAATAATGCTGATATTTGGTATAAGTAACTTCCTGAGCACAGGAAGTGCTTACCAGAAGCATCAAAGAAAGCAAAATAGCAAGAAAACTGCGCTTCATTTATTTACTCCTTGAAGATGGATGGAAAAAGGGACGGACTCCAT
>JAZKYW010000231.1:0-6780 GCA_045612325.1 Candidatus Limiplasma sp.
GGGTCGCCTGCCTGCCACGCCTGCAAAAGCAGATACTGCAGCGCAGCCAGTCCCTTGCCGCCGCGCACCACTTCGTGGTTGAGGGCCTTGACGAACATCTCATCCTCGCCGCGGATATCAAAATGCTTGCGGAAGATATCGTAAATCGCGGTGCGGGGCATACGTCCGTCGGCCTGCCTGGTGTATGCCTCCACCAAACGCTGACCAAGCCATGTGCAGCTGCCCTCGTCGCAGCCTGCGCCCCAGCCGCTTGCGCGGGCGTGACGGCCGTCCGCCGCGACGCCAAACACCACCGAGCCCGTGCCCGCAATGATATTGATGCCCGGCTCAAACAGCAGCGAGCCCGCCCAGCCGATATAGGTATCCAGCGCGCATACATAGCGGTCGGGCAGGAAAGCCTCGGCGCAGGCTTCCTGCGTTTCTTCTGCCGCGCCTTCGCCCTCGCCGTAGCCGCAAATGCCAAGTCCCAGCACGGCGATGTCCTCTTTGTGGATGTTTGCCTGTTGGCAAATGGCTCCGATGCCGTTTTCCAGCATCTGCTTCATGCCCGCCTTGCGCGAGCCAAGCGCCGTGCATCCGGGCTCGCGATGGCGTGCGACCACCCGCCCGTGTTCATCTGCCAAAAGAAACGCGGCCTTCGTGCCGCCCGAATCAACGCCAAGATACAGCATTCGTCATCCCTCCGTTTATGATGGGTCGTGTGATGCGTGCGTTGTATGTGGATTTTTTGCGCGAAGAATGTTCTGATGAAATCATAACATATGGAGGGATGGTTTGTAAAGAAAGCCTTGGGCAGCAAAGAAAAAGCAGAAGAGCATGTGCTCTTCTGCTTTTTGTTGATTGTCAGGAGGCGTAGGAGTGCAGGCCGGGCAGCAGTTTGTTCACGCCTGCAAAGGTGAACAGCACGCACACCACGGCAATAACGGCAAACCATGCCATGCGCTTGCCCTGCCACTTCATGCGCATGCGCTGGTGCAGGTAGATGGCGTAGAGGATCCACGTGATGAGCGCCCAGGTCTCCTTGGGGTCCCAGCTCCACCAGCGGGACCAGGCCTGCTCGGCCCAGATGGCGCCGGAGAGGATGACCACCGTCAGCAGCAGAAAGCCAAGGCTGATGAGGCGGTAGGTCATGTAATCGGTCTGGCGCATACGGGTCTCGGTTTCGGCGTGACCCTTGTGATGGAGGATGAGGTAATATGCGCCCAAGCCGCCCGCAATGGCAAACGAGGCGTACGAGAACGTGGCGGAGCCGATGTGAAGCGCAAACCAGGTGGAGCGCAGCGCGGGCATCAGTTCCTTGATCTCCATGGGCTGGAAAGCCGCGTAGGAGAGCACCAGAAACGCAACGGGCATGCTGACGGTCAGCACCCAGCGCTGGTTAAGGCGTGCGTAAAGCACAAGGCCCATGATGGCGGCGGACCATGCAAAGCCGGAGGCAAACTCAAACTGATTGGCAAGCGGCAGGCGGCCTGCGGCAATGCCGCGCCATACGGTAAAGGCCGTGTGCAGGGCAAAGCCGGCAATAAAGCCCAGCCAGGCAGCCTTGCAGATGCGGTCCTTATTCATGACCGCGCCGACAGCCTGCAGCATGGTGGCGGCAAAGTACAGCACGATGGCTGCAAAGAACAGTGCTTCCATTATTCGTTATCCTCCTTCAGCAGGGCTTCCAGTTCGATCATCAGACCTGTCTGGGTTTTGGGGCTCAGAATGGTGTAACCGCATTCGGTGACGGCAATGGCCACAGGCGCGGTGAAAAAGCACAGGTAGAGCGCGGCGACCATCAGGGCAAACACGGCGTACAGCGCGCCCAGCACGGTGGTATCCATGTGCTTGATGCGCAGACCCGGGTAGCTGACGGGGTCCAGCAGGGTAAAGCTGACGTCGCCGATGGTAAGCGTTTCATCGGGGAAGGCAAGCACGGGGGTCATTTCGCCTTCGGCAACGGAAAGAACATCGTATACGGGGTCGCTGTACGCGCCCGAGGTGCTGGTGATGAGCGTTACGCTGCCATCCTCAGCCTGTACATAGCCGGGGTACAGCGCCTGGAAGAACATGCCGTTTCGTCCGTCCAGCGTAAGGAAGCACGATTCGGTCAGGGTAAGCACTTCGCTTGCGCCGTTTTGCAGGTTGCTGACCTGCACGCTGCCGGCGGTGCCGTAGGTCTGCTGATAAATTTTGTATCCGTCAAAGCTGAGCGGCTCGTTTACGCGGATCTCTTTCTGCACCTGTTTGGTGCCGTCGGCATTGGTCGCGGTGAGCAGACTGGCGTAATCCAGCGTGCCGGTCGCATCTTCGATTTGGAAACGTTCCACCGTGATGCGCGTGCCGTCTTCAAGCGTGAGCGTTTCGCCGGGCATTGCGGTAAGGTCGGTCACTTCCGCGGTGATGAGCGCGGCAGCGCCCACCAGCAAAATCAGCAGGAAGGAAAGATGGGTGAGGAAGCTGCCGTAATAACCGAAGAGGTTTTTGCTGTATACGGCGCGGCCTTCCGTTTTGGTCAGGCGGTAGCGGCGGCTTTGCAGAAAGCCCGTCAGCTTGCTGTGCTCCTGCGCGGTAAGGGGCTGGGCAGGCTGTACGGAGGCGGCACTTTTGAGCAGCCCTTTGCCTGCGCGCACGGTTTTTGGCAAACGCACGATGGAGCAGAGGATGAGGTTGAGGGCAAGGGCGGAAAGCAGCACCACGAACCACGGGGCAGAAAAAACATCATCCAGCCCAAGCGTCATGATCAGCTGAGCTGCATCGGCGCCGTAGCGGTTAACGTACTCCATGGGCTCGCGCTGCTGCACGATCATGCTGCCGGCAAAGCTGCAGGCGATCACCAGCACCAGCAATACCATGCCAAACGTCATGGAACGCAAAAAGCGAAACATCTTTTTCAAGATGGTCATTCTCCTTTGTGTAGCAGTTAGGGGGAAGCCGCCAAAGCAGCCTTGTGATCACTCACGCTTTGGCGGTTTCCGAAGAAAGATCAGAACTTGGACAGAGCCTCGTCGATGATCTGCTCGGCCTTGTCCAGGCATTCGTTGGTCAGACGAGAGTTGTGAGCGCCCTCGCTGTTCTCAACAAACACGAAGTCCCAGTAGAACTGGCCCTTGCGGTTGAGGGCGCGGATCTCGTTGAGGGCTTCCTCGCTGTAGGTGCCGGCGGCAACAGCGTCAGCCAGCTTGTTGGTCAGTTCTTCCAGCTTGGTGCCGATGGCGACAGTGCGCTCCTCAGCCTTGGTCTGGATGCCCTTGACAAAGCCTTCCAGGTCGGGATGGCAGGCGGCGCAGCTGGCCTGGATGGTTTCGCTGGCCAGGGGGCTTACCCAGTAGTGGCTGGTATAAGTTTCGCCCGCTTCGTTGGTGGCCTTTTCCATGTGGCAGTCGGCGCAGGAGAACTGCGCAGCATGGACGCTGCCGGCGCCCATGTAGGTTTCGAACTCGGGATGCTGCACCTTGATCTGGGCAACACCGGTGCGGGGATTGGTGTAATCCGCAAAGTTCATTTCCTCAAACTTGGCCAGGATGGCGTCGGGGTGCATGGTCTCCAGGCTCTCGTAGGGCAGAGTAACAGCCTTGGTCTCGGGATCAAAGTAGTACTCTACGTGGCACTGAGCGCAGGAGGCGGTTTCAGCGTTGAGGGAGGCAAACTGCTCGCCCATGGCGTCAGCCAGATAGGTGTGGGTGACGACCAGCTCAGCGCCGGTGTTGGCGTGGCAGTTGTAGCAGCTTACGCTCTCGTTTACTTCAGCCAGCATGTCTTCGAAGGCGATGGTGTAAGCACTTACGCCCTCGTTGTTCACCTTGGCGGTGAAGTCGGCAGCCTGACAGGTGAAGCAGTTGGCCAGCTTATGGGGACGGCCGGTGTTGGTTACGTCTTCCACAGTGTAGTAGTGGCCGCGAGCGCTATTGTAGAACTTGTTAAAGGCCATGCCTTCGTATACAGTAGCGATCATGGGATACTCTTCAACGTGGTCGAAGACTTCCTTGTTTTCCTCATTCTGCATGTAGGAGGCGTATACGTCAGGATAGGTCTCAGCCCAGTCGGCAGCCTTGATGACGGTAACGCCGGTGCCGGTCTCAGTAGCGGTGGCAGCCTGAGCGGAGGCACACAGCAGTACAAGCAGAAGCATGCACAGAACCATGGTCAAAGTTTTCTTCATTGGGATACCCCTTTCATTTGAACGCGATGAAGGCCGCACCGCACTCTTTTGAGAATACCGGGGGGTATTCTGAAAAGTATTATACATGGAAGATATGGTTTGTACAACGGCAGAAATGGGCAAAAACAAAGGCAGAAAAGCAATGCTTTTCTGCCTTTGAAACGGGTGATTTTTACGCCTGCTCCTGCCAGTTGGCGGGGTACACAAAGTAGAGGAAGCGGGCTTTGTTTTCCACGCTGAAGTGGATGGAGGAGCCCTTGGGGATGAGGATAATTTCGCCCGGGCCGGCGGTGACGCGCTTGCCGTCGATGAGGATGCTCAGCTCGCCGTCGATGACGTAATCGATCTCATCGTAGTTGAGCGTCCAGGGGAAGGTGGTGTGCTCCATCACCATCAGGCCGCAGCCAAGGCGGGGGGATTCCTCCAGGGTGAACAGGTCGCGCGTCCATACGCGGTCGGCGGGGTTGCCCGTATCCATGCGATGCTCCTCGGTAACGGTGAGGGTGGGCACGGCGATTTTCTTGACGGGACAATCGTCCTGACCGTTCAGCAGCTTGGCCAGTACCTGCCTTACAAGGGCTTCAATGGTCGCCTGGTTGATACCGTCCATAGTGATGCTCCGTTCTTCAGTCTTTCAGATAATCGATCAGGTCGTCCATGCCGTCACCGCTGATGGAACTGAGACAGAAAACGCGCTCAGCGCCAGCAAGCTCCAGCAGTTCCTTCGCCTGCTCCACCTGCTGGGGGGTGGCGATGTCGGTTTTGGTCACTACGCCAATGACGGGGATGGGGAATGCCATCGACTGACCGGGGGAGAAAAGGTAGCGCTCGGAGGTGGCGTCCTGCAGGAAGAGGGCCACATCCACATCCACCGAAGTGACCGTCAGGCTGCGCAGCAGCGCGCGGTGCTCCAGATACTCGCCGGGGGTGTCGATGGAATGATTGATGACCTCGATGGTCTGAGTCTTTTTGTATTCCTGCTTCAGGCCGTTCAGGCGCTGGCAGAGAGTGGTTTTACCGCAGGCAACATGCCCGATAAGCATGATCTTTTTCATGTTCTTGTAATTTCCGTCGCAATGGTAAAGCCCAGTACGTTCTGCAGCACATCGATAACGTCACGCAGGGCGGCCTCGGCACTGGCAACGTCGCCGCTGATGACCAGGGAGCCGTTGAAGCGGTCAACAAATACGACCTCAACATTGGCAGCCTTGGAGGCAACGTCCGCGCCGATGATGGCGGCTTCGCTGGGGGTGATGGTCATGATGCCCAGCGCACCGGTGGGATTGCCGATAACGCCAAGCTTTTTGTGCAGACCGGGCATGGGATTGGCAATGAGGTGAGCCATGGTCACCTGTTTGCCGGGAACAAATTCCTGAATAACGCGCTGCTTCTCAAAGGGAGAATGCTCGTAAACGCCGTTTGCCATGTGTTGATTCACCTCTTAGAGCAGACTCTGGAACAGTTCGGGCGCGGGGTTGGGGATGACAACGCTGGAAATGAGCATGCCTTCCGCATTGGGGGTGGATACGCCGCAGCGGATGGCCTCGGTCACGGCAGCCACGTCGCCCGTGAGGGTCACGAAGCTCTTGCCGCCGATGCCGGTGCCAAGGCGCACGTCAATGAGGGATACGTCCGCAGCCTTCACGGCAGCATCCGCGCCGTAGATGGAGGCGGTCACGCTGTAAAACTCCATCACGCCGATGGCGCCGGTGGTCTCGGGCATGTTGGCCATGCCGATGGCCTTGATCACCTGGGGATGCACGCGCGGGATCACGCAATGATCCACCACATGCTTGCCGCCGATGACGCAGCCGGCATCCAGAGAAGCCTGCACAGCGGCTACTTCGCCGTAGAACAGCAGGTAGTACTTGCCGGGGCAGCCGGCCTTTGCGAACATGAGATGAACGTCCGCAGCTTTGATCACAGCATCCGCGGCTTCTACGCCTTTGGCAATGCTGTTAAACTCCAAAAATCCGATCGAATCCATAACATCCTCCGCTTACAGCGCGCTGCTGATTTCAATAGAATCGTTGACAGAAACGACTTTGCCGCTGATGCTGGCATGGATGGCGCTGCCCAGCGCCCCGTCGGGACACTTGGCGATCAGCTGACCCACGCGTACTTCATCACCTACGGATACAACGGGCACGCTGGGCGCGCCGATGTGCATCCTCATGGGGATGCGCACCTTGGCGGGCTGATCCTCTACCAGCTCGCGGATGGTGTTGTGGTAGTAGGGCAGCACTTCTACGCGGGCAGCCAGACGCTTGCTGGGCACCTTGCGTGCATCGCGCTGGGGGTCGGCTTCGTAGGTGGCGCCTTCGGGACGAGCGTAGCGGATGCCCGCCGCGCCCAGTTCACGCTTCAGAAGCGCGTTGATCTTGCGGGGCTGCAGGCCCATGGGGCAGGCGTAAGCCTCGCAAACGCCGCATTCGCAGCACAGCTGCGCGGTGCGGATGATGGGATCGTCCAGATCCTCGCCGATCTTGTTGGCCATGGCCATCTTGCGCATAATCCTGTGCGGCTCGATGGGATGCCCCAGCATATGGCGGGGACACAGCTGCGAGCAGGCCGTGCACTGGATGCAGGCGGACTTGGCGCGGTTGAGCATGTGGCGGATGCTGATGCGGTCCTGC
>JAZKYW010000232.1:0-16736 GCA_045612325.1 Candidatus Limiplasma sp.
CAACTCGCTCCGCTCTTTTCTATGTAAGCAACTTGTTCCTGTCTGCTTTCCCCCAGCCCGCGCAAAGCGCGGGCTGGCCTCGGGGTCAAGGGGGCGATGCCCCCTTGCGGATGGGGTGCCGGGGAAGGCGGAGCCTTCCCCGGCCCGCCGGAGGCCCCCCCTTACGTAAAGAACAACGCGCGGATGTCCTCTTCGGTGAGGCTCTTGAGCTCGGTCTCACCGGCAAGAACGACGCGGTCAAAGATGGCGCGCTTGCGCTTGGAAAGGTCGGTGACCTTTTCTTCAATGGTGCCCTGCGCGATGAGACGCACAACATCCACATCCTTGGTCTGACCGATGCGGTGGGCACGGTCGGTGGCCTGGTCCTCCGTGGCGGGATTCCACCACGGGTCGTAATGGATGACAAGGTCTGCGCCCGTGAGGTTCAGACCCGTGCCGCCTGCCTTGAGCGAGATGAGGAACACCTTGCCCTCGCCGCCGTTAAAGCGGTCGCACAGCTCCTGACGCTGCTCAGGCTTGGTTTCGCCATCCAGATAGAGGCACTGCACACCCTCGCGGGACAGGCGCTTGCGAATCATCTGCAGCATGCCGACAAACTGCGAGAATACGAGCATGCGGCGCTTGGAGGCAATGGCGGTGTGCACGGTCTGCACCAGCAGTTCCAGCTTGCCGCTGGTGCCTTCATAATCGGCAAGGAACAGCTTGGGATGGCAGCACACCTGACGCAGCTTGAGCAGGATGCTGAGCACCTGCATGCGTGCGCGGGGCAGCGAGCCTTCCTGCAGGGCCTGTCCCACATGCTGGCGCAGGGTCTGCATCAGGCTGTCGTACACAAGGGACTGCTCGGGCGTCATGGCTGCATAGAGGGACTGTTCGTGCTTCTTGGGCAGGTCCTTGAGCACCTCGTCCTTGAGGCGGCGCATCAGGAAGGGACGGATGCGCTCGCGCAGTTCTTCGGCATGCTCGCCTCCGCCGTAGCGGCGCAGGAAGGAAGCCTGCGTGCCCAGATAGCCGGGCAGGATGAAATCAAAGATGGACCACAGTTCGCCCGTGTGGTTTTCCATGGGCGTACCCGTCAGGGCGATGCGCACCTGCGCATCCAGCTCTTTGGCGGCTACCGCGCCCAGCGACTGGGCGTTTTTGACGCTCTGCGCCTCATCCAGCACGGCAAAGCGCAGGGGGATATCCTTCAAAAACTCAATATCGCGGCGCAGAAGCGGGTAGCTGGTGAGGATCACATCCACATCCTGCTCCTGCTTCATTTTTTCAATGGTCTGACGGCGTTCGTCACGCGCGCCCGTGATGACGCGCACCACCAGCGACTCGTCAAAGCGTTTGAGCTCCGCCAGCCAGTGATAGGTAAGCGAAGTCGGGGTGACGATGATGCTCTTCTGCGTGCCGTCACGCCGCTTGCTGGCGGAAAGCGCGGCGATGATCTGCACCGTTTTGCCAAGGCCCATTTCATCAGCCAGAATGCCGCCCATACGCGCTTCATAGAGGCTGAACAGCCAGCTTGTGCCGCGCTTCTGGTAATCCTGCAGTTTGCGCTGCAGGCGGGAAGGTACATACTTGACCGCATCGGGCTGGGCATCGCTCAGGGCGTTCATGGCGGCCTCTACCTCGGCGTCCGCTTCGGTCTTGGCGCCCGCCATGCGCAGCATGCTCACCATGTAGGCGGCGCGGTATGCGCCAAAGCTGAGCTCTCTTGCCTCCCAATCGGCCTGCGGGTCGTCCAGCGCGGCGGCATCCAGCAGCTCCTGCACCACAGGCGCAAGGCCGCTCAGGTCGCGCACATCCAGGAATTCACCGCTCTTCAAGCGCACATACTGCTGACGCTGCGCCACAGCCTGCAGGATGGGCAGCACCTCGGCCATGGCTTCGCCCTCCTCCAGAAGGGTGAATACCAGCCTGCCGCCGCGCATATGGAAGGACGCTTTGGCATTGAGCCTGCGCGGCTTGACCTTTTCAAACGCGGTGGAGGCATAGACCTCGCACAGTTTGCCAAGCTCGCCTACGCCCTGGGTGCAGAACGTGAGGATATCCTTGGAGCGTTTGAGCACGATGCGCCCGCTGCGCACGGCAAAGCCCGCGTCCGAGAAAAAGCGCAAAAGTTCGCCCTCGGCGCGTCCGTCACGCAGCAGCAGACGGCCATCCTCCAAAGTAGGCGCGGAGGCGCGCACAGGCGGCGTGTCGCCCTCGGCGGCCTTTTCCTGCATTTCACGGCTGAAGGGATACAGCACCGTATCGCCGTAGTGGAATTCCACCTTGGCTTCCACGTTGCCGTTGACAAGATCCAGATATGCCGCAGCCTTAAACGGCGCGGTGATGAGCCTTGCGCCCAATTCGGGAGAGGGCGCGACCGTGCCGACCGTGGACAGCGCGGGCAGAAGCGTTGCAAGCGTATCCTCCGCATCGCGCGCAGGATAGCGGAAATGCGTGCCTTCGTTGCAAAGCAGGCGGCATACGCGCGCCTGTGCGCTGTGCAGGTGGATGACCTTGCCCTCGTAAAGCACATAGCGTCCGTCAGGGGTGATGAGGCGCAGGCTTTCCGCGCCCTCGGCGCTCACGGTAAGCTCCGTGGGCGAAAGCGCCACAGAGAAGCACAGGGGCAATTCCAGCGTGCGCACGCCGGACTGCGGCTGCTTCTGGTCCTCAATGGCAAGCACAAAGCTGTGCGTTTCAAAATAGCGCAAAACGCTGTGCAAAAGCGCACCGCTCATGAGCACAAAACGTCCGTCATAGGCGGGACCGCGCTCGCGCTCTTCATACTCGATGGTCACGCCATCCTCCCAGTCGCGCAGGCTGGCTGCCTTGAGGGGGATGTGATTCATCAGTACCGTAAGCAGGCGCTCATCCTCGCGGGAAAAGCGCATGGCGCTGGGACGGTACGAAAACTTCTCGGACAGCGAAAGCGGCGCGCCCAAAGCATAACAGGTAAGCAGGTCGGCAATGTTCTTGACCGCGTACAGCCTGTCCTGACCAACGGACAAACCAAGGCCCGCGCGTCCGTCGGGATACAGGCGCAGCGTGGCCTGCAGGCGCACGCTTTCCACGCCGGGCATGGCACGGCTGAGAGCGGTGAGCATCTGCTCGCCCAGCGCCAGCTCGTTTTCCAGCTGCATGTGCATCAGCCTGCCATCCTCCCGCGCCTTCAAAACAGCCGCGGCGGCATGGCAGCAAAGCCCGTCCGCTGCGCCGCAAGTACAGGCGATGGAGCCGTTGGCATACAGGGTCACCGTTTGTGCAGGCGTGGAGCCCACGCCGTAATACAGCGCGCGCTCACGGCTCAAAGACGGCGTAACGCTTACGCTGCCGCGCCTGAACAATCTTTCTCCCTGCTGGTAGCTCTCCGTATCCACGGGAAAGTTTTCGAACAAATTCATGGCTGCCTCCTGTTCAAACATCACGCAAAAGCCATAAAAACCTTAGTTTGTATACCTTCTGTATTTTCCCTTCTCTTTCCTGCCTGAAAAACGCATCTGTTTTCAAAAAAATCAGAATATTTCTCAGCCTGCCGTTCATACTATGAATGAACCTCCGATGCCGGTGGCCTGCGGGCCGCACGCTTGCCTTGACCGCCGTGTCAAAGCAGCCCCTGTGCGTGGCGCATATGGGGTGATGATGTGGGATGTGTGTGTATCGAGTAAGCCGTTTCCGTGCGCCCGTGCCACAGCGGAAGGTTCAAAAAAGGCTGCAGCTGTATGCTGCGGCCTTCTTGCGTTGCATAAGTTTGGAATGGCAGGCATCTATTGACCTTTATGGGATTGCGCGGTACAATGAATTATTCAAAGTGGGGTATTTTGCCCTTCTTTGCTCACTCTTTACCTGCACCGAAGGAGGCCATTTATGCCTGTCAAACTCAGCTTTGTGATTCCCGTCTACAATGTAGCGGATTATCTGGAAGAATGCATCGACAGTATTTTGTCTCAGCTGACTGACAGTTGTGAAATGATCCTTGTTGACGACGGCTCCACCGATTGCTCCGGCGATATTTGCGACCGCCGCGCGGCGCTTTCCCCGCTCATCCGCGTTGTTCATAAAGAAAACGGCGGCCTTGCTTCCGCGCGCAATGCCGGCATGGAAGTCGCCTGCGGCGAATACCTGGGCTTTGTGGATTCCGACGACCGCATCGCACCCGGCAGCGTGGCTGCCATTTTGAACTGGATCGAAAACGGCGGCGCTGAGATGTGCTTTATGCAGGGCATCAAGTTTTACCCCAACGGCGCCTGTGAGGATTTGGGCGACGCCATCGACCCTGAAGCCCTCCGCGGAAAGACCCGCGAGGAAGCCTTCCGTCATCTGGCATCCCGCCCCAAATATCCCGGCAGCTCCTGCACCAAGATTTATCGCCGCTCCTTTTTGGACAGGGATAACATTTGGTTCCCGCGCGACCGCAGAATCTCCGAAGACCTGGGCTTTATTATGGATTGCCTGCTTGCGGCGCAATCGTTCGATGGGCTTGCCGTTCCTTTTTACGAGTACCGTCAGAACCGTCCGGGCTCCATCACCTCTACCATTTCCAAGCGCAGCATTTCGGGCCTGATTACTTTTGTCAACGAGTCTGTGGAAAAGCTCACCAATAATCGCACCCCCAAAGACGAAGTATCCCGACTGGCGCTTTCCTTTGTTGCCTACGAATATTCCATCCTGCTGTGGGATTACTCCCGCCTGCCCGCGGCAGACAAGCCCGCCGTGCTACGTTTCCTCAAGGAAAACAAGTGGCTGCTTCAGTACAGCGCCAGCCGAAAGACGCAGCTGATTCGAATGGCTGTGTCCGTGCTCGGCATCCGCTTCACATCCCATATGCTGGGCTTGTATATGTCGCTGCGCAGCCGCCGCAGCCAACAGGCCTGAGCCGCTGCCCGGAGGTATTTTGATATGTATCGCGTATTGCACATCATGGCAGGAGCCGACGTCGGCGGAATTTCCGAAGTTGTATTGAATTACTACCGCTTCATCGACCGCAGCCGCATCCATTTTGACATTGCCTTTACGACCGAAGCAAAAGGCAAAAACGCGGATGCGCTGCGTGAACTCGGCGCGGGTATCCTGCGCCTGCCTTTGAAATCCGAAGGTATCCGCCGCTTCGAAAACAGCCTGCTGGAACTGCTTGAAAAAAACCATTACGACTGCGTTCACGTTCACGAGAACGAAACCTCCTACGTGGCGCTCAAAGCTGCCAAAAAAGCAGGCGTTCCCCAAAGGATCGCGCATTCCCACACGTCCTCTCCCTTTGTATCCCTCAAAGGCGAGATCCGCCGTCTGTCCGGCTGTGTGCTCAACACGGTATTTGCGACCAAACTGATCGGCTGCGGTCAGCTTGCAGGCGAGCGCGTTTTCGGCAAACTTGCCATGCGCACCTCCAAAGCGGTGGTGCTGCCCAACGCCATCGACCTGAGCGCCTTTTCTTACAGCGAGGAGGTACGCGCACAGGTACGCAGCGAAGAAGGTTTTGACGGACGTTATGTCATTGGCATGGTCGGCCGTCTCTCCCCCGAAAAGAACCATCAGTACGCCCTGCACCTGATGGAAAAAATCGCGGCTGTCAATCCTTCCGCTCTGCTGGTCATCGTTGGCAACGGCGATGACGAAGCCATGATTTGCGAACAGATCGAAGCCAAAAAGCTTCAGTCGCATGTCAAAATGCTCGGCCGCCGCAAGGATGTGCACAGGCTGTGTCAGGGCTTTGATGCGCTTTGCATGCCCTCCTATCACGAAGGTTTTCCCGTTGCTGCCGTTGAGGCGCTGGCAAGCGGTCTGCCGCTCGTGCTTTCCGACACCATCACCAAAGAGCTGGCCTTCTCCGGGCGCACAAAGTACATTCGCTTAAACAATGACGCCGCATGGGTGGATGCACTGCTCAACACCGCCGACGCTTCAGCCTGCCGAGAGAACGGTTATCAGGAGCTGAAAGATCAGTGCCTTGACATCCGCGATGCGGCAAAGCTGCTGGAAACGATTTATCTGAAAAAACATAAGGAGCACTGCCCGCAATGAAGAAAATGACCACGGCTGACCGAAAGCTTTTGTGCCTTTTTCTCCCGATGCTGATCATGTTTTTCGGCAATATGGCCTCTGTATTTGTTTCGGCGGTTGCCGGGCTTAAAGTGATCGGTATGCTCATCACAGCATGCGGCACGCTTGTGCTTTTGCAGTTGATCTTGCGCAAAAAGCTGAGCCGCAAGAGCATTTTTATCCCCCTGCTGATTCTTTTGCCCGTCATTTTGATCCCCTCGGCGCTGCATTATGTTTCGAGTATTCCCGAGAGTTCCTCCATCCCCTTTACCGTGCGTTCGCTCTCCGATTCCGTCATGTGGATCGCCGTTTTTGCCGCCGCTTACGCCATTGGCGCAAGTGAGGAAAACGCATCGGGCCGTCTGGTTTGGCTTTCTGCGCTTGTGCCGCTGTTTGCACTGCTGTATCACGGCATCAACATAGTCGATGCAGGCCAAGGCATTCCCGAATTGAGCGCCATTTATTATCTGCTGCTTCTGCTTCCCTTTGTTATGATGATCAGGCGAAAGACCGTCGTGTGGCTGCTCGTCACGGTGATCTGGTGTGTGGTTCTGCTCTCGCTGAAGCGCACGGCGTTTCTTTCCTTTTTGCTTTGTATTCCCGTTTATTTCATTACCGACATGCTCGTGCACAAACGCGAATGGAAAAATTCCGCCTTCCTTGGCGGTCATTCGCTGGCTGCGCTTTTGATGGCACTTTGCTTTGTGTGCATTTCCACCAATATCCCCGCTGTTGTTCGTGAACACATCGATGACTTCCGCTCAAACATCGCTGTCTCCTTCTCGACCGAAACGGGATCGACCGAAGGCAAAAAATCCGAAACCACAAAGGCCGAAGAACCCCGCGCCAATTCCAACACGCCTACCATGCTTGAACGCATGGCTTCCATTGAGTCCGACGGCGGCTCGGGCCGTGTTGAAATCTGGCTGCACACCATTGACATGATCGAAGAGTCCGAGCCTGCGGAACTGCTTTTCGGCCACGGCTTCAACACGGTCTATCGTCATTCGTCGCTTAAACTGAGCGCACACAACGATATTCTGGAGATCATTTACGATTACGGTTTTGTGGGTCTGGCTGCCTACGCCGCCTTCTGCGTATACCTGCTGTGCTATTTCTTCCGCGTACTCAGGTACAAGCCCGCGCTCGCCGCGCCGTACCTTGTATCCGGTGCGCTGTTTGCCTGTATGACCATGGTATCCCACTTGATCATCTACCCAACTTACTTCCTGTTCCTGTGTGCTTTCTGGGGTATTGTCATCGGCGAGTGCGACAAGGCGCAGGTCATTCAGAAAGGAAACGTATGATCAGCATTATTGTGCCTGTTTACAATGTGGAAAAATACATCGGCGAATGCGTTGCCTCGCTGACCGCCCAAACCTGCCGTGATCTGGAGATCCTGCTGGTCGTGGACGGCGCAACGGATAGCAGCGGGGCTCTTTGCGATCAGCTGGCGAAGAGCGATGACCGCATCCGTGTATTCCACAAAGAAAACGGGGGCGCAAGTTCTGCGCGCAACATGGGTATCGCTCATGCCAAGGGTGATTATCTCATGTTTGTGGATGCTGACGACTGGCTGGAAAAGCATGCTTTGGAAACCATGCTTGCCAAGCTGCAGGCAGAAAATACCGACGCCTGTTTTTGCAAAAACTATTTCAAAGATCACACCGTCACCGCGACCGCCGTGCCTGCGGATGCCGCAAGTCCCCTCAAGGCGGAGGAAGCCGTAAAGTTTCACTTAAAGGGCGCTTTCATCGCATCCGCCTGTCTGTCTCTTGTACGCACGGAGAAGGTACGCGACTGCCGTTTTGACCTGCGGCTGGGCATGCTGGAGGATTGGGAATACAATTTTCAGCAGCTTCTTTGTCTCGACAGCGTAAGCGTGCTCGATGAGCCCTTCTATCATTACCGCACAGTCATGGGAAGCGCCAGTACTTCCGCGATGAATGATAAAAAGCTTTCCTCTCTGCTGATTCCCGACAAATTGGAAAAGCAGGTCGCTGAGCAGGGGCTCCCCTATCAGGCGGAAGCCCCCTATGTACGGGTGTACATCCTCTATCATCTGCTGGTGATCCTTGCCGGCGGAAGCTATCAGCGCAAGGCTGCCGCCAAAATCGCCGCACATGCCCGCAGGGCGCTTCCCTTTGCGCTGCGTACGCGCTGGGTACCGCTGGGCCAAAAAGCGTATATGCTTTCCGCAAGCATTTCTCCCAGGATCTTTTGCTGGGCATACGCCCTGAAATACAGGAGGCAATCTCATGGCCGCTAAAGCCGGAATCATCACCTTTCATTGCGTGCCGAACTACGGCGCAGCACTGCAGGCTTACGGTCTGCAGGAGTATTTGAGCCGCTATTGTGATTCGGTGGAGCTGATCGACTACCGCCCCGAGGCGCTGACCAAAGAGTACAACTACATGAACTTTTACTCGGTCTTTTCCGTGGCTGCTTCCCTGCTCTCCCTGCCCAGCTATTACCGCAAAGTCAAGAAATTCGAACGCTTCATGCACGAGCGGCTGAAACTGAGCAGCCAAAGCGGCACAACCGCTTCAGCATTTGAAAGGGCAGAGGCCGATATGGTCTTTTTGGGCAGCGACCAGATCTGGAACGCCCAGATCCTCGGCGGGATCGATCCTGTTTACTTTGGTATGCTGCCGTGGAAGCAGCAGCCTTACCGCGTCTCCTATGCTGCAAGCATCGGCAAAAGCGCTCTTTCCGAAGAGGAGCGTTCCGCCTTTGAGCGTTATCTGCCGTTGCTCGACCGCATCTCCGTGCGCGAAACGGAAGCAAAGGATTTGATCTCCCCCCTGACCGAAAGCGATGTCAGCGTCGTGGTCGACCCCACGATTCTTGCAGGTCGCGAATGCTTTGAGCCTTTTGTCCAAAAAAATCGCAACGGGCGCTATCTCCTGCTCTACTCGCTGACGGGCAACCCAAAAACCGTTGAAATGGCACAGAAGGTCGCCGCGCATCTGCAGATGCCCATCATTGAGATCACGGGCAAGCGCAAAGGCCTGAAGGGCACCGGCCGTCACACCCTTTACACTGCAGGCCCCGAAGAATTTGTTTCTTTGATCGCCAACGCAGCCTTTGTGGTGACCGACTCCTTCCACGGCACCGCATTCTCGCTGCTGTTCCATCGCAGTTTTGTCTCCATCCCCCACAGCACCCGCGGCGGGCGTTTGCGTACGCTGCTTGAGCTGTGTGAGCGGACTGACCGCTTGACGGATGTTTTTACACCCGAGCTCGCAGACGCTGCTATCGATTGGGACAGTGTTGACGCCCTGCTTGCTGCTGCGAGGGAATCCTCCCATCAGTTCGTGCAGGAGTCCATCAACCGCGCTGCAGCCAAACAACCGTAAAGCCCCTCCGAAGAATCGAGGTACACACATGGAAAGATACAAAAAGCTTGGCAAAAACATCGCTTTGATCACAGCGGGCAACCTGCTGTCCAAAATGATGTCGTTTTTGCTGATCCCGTTCTATACGGCTATTCTGACTACCACAGAATACGGCATCGCGGATACCATGACGACCACCGTCAACCTGCTGCTTCCGCCGTTCACGCTGCTGCTATATGAAGCGATGATGCGTTTCACGCTTGAACAAGACAGCAACAAGGAAGCCATTTTTACTACAGGCGCCGTGGTGGTTGCGCTGGGAACGGTTTTGTTTTCCGTCGTAAGCCTGATCGCCTTTCGCTTTATCCCCCTTCAGATAAGCAGCTGGTATTTTATTGCCTATTATATTGCCGTTGCGCTCCATACTTTTTTGTCCTATTTCACCCGCGGCGTTGAAAAAATCAAGATTTATTCTATCAGCGGCATTCTCCATACCTTCTGCTTTCTGGTGCTCAACATTCTGTTTCTGGCTATATTCAAAATCGGCCTGAGCGGTTATCTGTTGTCTTTGATCATCGGCAATATCATTGCAAGCGCATTCCTGCTCTTTTTCGGAAAACTCGGTGCTTATTTTCAGCCAAAGCAATTTGACCGTAAGCTGTTAAAAAGTATGGTGCGCTACTCGGTTCCCATGATTCCGAACTCTCTGAACTGGTGGGTCAGTAATTCCGCTGATAAATATCTTATCCTCTTCTTCTGCGGTTTTTCGGCTACAGGCATCTATTCTGCCGCTCAACGCATTCCCACCATGTTTGCACTCATCTCCACCATCTTTATGGGCGCATGGCAGATTTCTGCCGTAGAGGATTTTGGCAGTGAAAAGACCCGCCAGTTCTTCACAGGCGTTTACAGGCAGTATTCGGCGCTGAACAACCTGCTCGTTGCCGGCATCATACTGTTTGTCAAGCCACTTTGCGCGTTTCTGCTGTCCGCTGATTTTGCTGCAGGCTGGCAGTACATTCCCATATTGCTGTTCGCGTTCCTCTTCCATGCTCTCAGCGGCTTTTTGGCCACTATCTATACATCCGCCAAAAAGACGAAGATGATCTTTGTTTCAACTTTGCTGGGCGCCATAAGCAACATCGTACTCAATGCCTTCCTGATTCCTCTTTTGGGGCTTCAGGGTGCTGCCATCGCCACTTTTATCAGCTACTTTGTCATCTGGCTCTTCCGCCTGGTCAACACCCGCAGCATCCTCACCATTCAGTGGAACAAAACAAAGGATATCGTTTCCTATGTTTTGCTCACTGCCGAGGTGCTCTGCATGCTGCTTTTGGGTGGTGTGATGTGCTATATCGTATGTGCTATACTGATGCTTGTGCTTGCAGCGCTCAACCTGAGCGAGCTTCATCCTCTGCTGAGCATGGCCAAAAGCATGCTCGTTAGAAAATGACAAACAAGCAAAAAGTCTCTTCCGCATATGCACGGAAGAGGCTTTTTGTATGCGCATTGAAACGCTTTTTACTTTTTCACCTGAGCATGATATAGCTCCGTCATTTGAGCCAGCACAGCATCCGTTCCGAACTGTGTCACTGTGTGGCGGTTATGCTGCGCCATGCGTTCGCAGAGCGCGTCATCCCGCACAAGTACGGCGATATCCTTGGCAAAACCCTCCGCATCACCCGGGGCTCTCAAATATCCGCCTTCCCCCTGAGCGATCAAATCTGCGCTGCCGCGAATGTTGCTCACAACGCAGGGCAGCCCTGCTGTCATTGCCTCCATCAGGGATACAGGCAAACCCTCGCGGTAGGAGGGAAAAACAAACATATCCGCCGCCGCACACAGGGCGCCGATATCCGTGCGGTAGCCCAGCAGCTTTACCCGCTGTGAAAGTCCAAGTTCATCGATCAGGTTTTGCAAATGCCCGTGCAGTTCGCCTTCACCCGCGATGACGTAACAAACATCTTGCTGCGCAATGGCACGGATAATCACTTCGTGATTTTTGTTGGCGTTCAATTCGCCCACCGAAAGCAGCAGCTTTTTGCCCTCGGGAATGCCCAATTCAGCGCGTTTGGCATCTCTTTCACCGGCACAGGAAACGATTTTATCCAATTCAATGCCAACACCGGGAACATATACGATCTGCTTTGCCTTCATTTTTTTGCGGGCAAAGGCAAAATCTTCACGATTGATGGTGATCAACACATCCGTCAGATAGGAGCAGACTTTTTCAACCGGATAAAAGATCAGCCAGTTTTTCAGCGGCGCGCCCTTGTAGAAATGGAAACCGTGCGCCGTATAGAGCACTTTGGTGCCTTTTTTGCGCACCGCGCGGCAGGCAAAGCGGGTACACATGGCCGCTACCGGCGTATGGCAGTGGACGATATCGTACTTACCTTCTTCGGCGATCTTTTGCAGCTGACGGATAGCCGTCAGGTTGCCCTTGCTCAGCGGAGAACGGGATGTATCGATCTGATGGACCCTGCATCCCCATTCCTTATAGCAGTCGGCTACGGGATGCAGTTTTTCATTCGTTGCGATCTCCACCGTATGCCCTTCATCCAGCAAACGTTTGATGAACGGCTTGAAAAAATTCATGGTAATGCCAATGGTCGTTACATACAGTACTTTCATTTTGCATCCCCCGAGCGAACGTATTTTTCAGCAGGAACACCGATGTACGTACCGCTCTCCGTCAGGTTGCGTACAACGACCGCGCCTGCGCCTATCATGCATCCCTGTGTGATATCGATGTTGTTGCTGACGACAGCGCCTGCCCCGATCCATGTTGCGCTGCCGATATGCACCGTGCCGGCTACATGCGCGCCGACCGATACGTGCACATAATCCTCAAGTACGCAATCGTGATCAACAGAGGCGCAGGTGTTGATGATACAGCCTTCGCCAACGCTCACATAGGGATTGATCACCGCGCCTGCCATGACCGCCGTACCCGCGCCAATGCTTACATGGCTCGCGACCACAGCAGCGGGATGCACCAGCGATACCACCCGCAGCCCCTGCTCCGCCAAACCCGTCTGCAATCTGCGGCGGATGGCGGCATTACCGACAGCCACGATAAAATCCGCATCGGCAAAGCGGCTTGCATCTCCGCATTTGCCCACAACGGGATACGCTCCGCACGACTTTACATCGGGAGCATCATCCAAAAATGCGATCTGCTCGTATCCCGCTTTTTCAGCGATATCGGCAAGCACCTTTCCGTGGCCGCTTGCGCCCAGAATGATCAGCTTTTTCATGCATCACCGTTCACATTTCTGTGCCTTTGAATTCTTCCATCGTTACGGAGGTAGCAGAGTTTACGCCGTCACGTTTCAAAACGATCGCAACGGTTTTGAAAAGGATCTTCCAGTCGTTGAGGAACGTGATATGATCCACATACTCAACATCGTAATCAAACTTCTGTTCCCAGCTGATGGCGTTTCGTCCGTTGACCTGCGCATAGCCTGTAAAACCGGGACGCACTTCGTGCCTTCTGGCCTGATGCTCGTTGTACAGTGGCAGATACTTCACCAGCAGCGGACGGGGCCCCACCAGTGACAGCTCCAGGCGGATGATATTGATCAAAGAAGGCAGTTCATCCAGCGAGGTGCTTCTGAGCAGTTTGCCAAAAGTGCCCAGTCTCTGCTCATCCGGCAGCAGCTCGCCATTCTCGTCACGCGCATCGCTCATGCTGCGGAACTTGTACAGCTTAAATACCTTTCCGTTCAGGCCCGGACGCTCCTGCTTGAACAGGACAGGCGCGCCAAGCTTTACCCTGACAATAATGGCCAGCACAAGCATCACCGGGCTCAGCACGATCAGCGCAAGCAATGCAAGCACAACATCCTGAGGACATTTGATGTATTTTTCGTAAAAACCCTTTTTGTGTTTCATCGCTTGTATCATCCTTATTCAAAGCATCCGCGGATCATTTCGATGATCAGGTCCTGCTCTTCTGCGGTCATCTTGATATCGCTGGGCAGGCACAGGCCTCTTGCAAAGATATCTGCGCCAACATCCATGCCTTCGCCGGCGATATAGGCGTTGGTCCTGCCGCGGCCGTTTCCTTCTTTGGTGATGAAGGGATGCATGCGATACATGGGCTGCATGTGCATGGGCTTCCAGATCGGTCTGCCTTCCGCGTTGTGGGCGGCAAGCGTATCCAGAATCTCCGAGGGGCAGCTCTTGCCTGCTTCGGAAATATAGCACGCAGCCTGATCATCGCGCACCTGCTTACACATGGCCTCGCGGTCGATCAGCAGACAGGACAGCCAGAAGTTAGGCTCCATGGTGGCTGCATCATAGGGATTCATGGTAACGGGCAGACCGCGGAAGCCCTCGCGGTAGCACTCGTAGATCTCCTTTTTGCGGGCGATATGCTCTTCCAGATAGGGCATCTGACCGCGAACGACGCCTGCGATCACGTTGCTCATGCGGTAGTTGTAGCCAACCTCTTCATGCTGATACCACGGTGCATTCTCGCGGCTCTGCGTGGACCACTTGCGTACTTTGTTGGCAGCTTCCGGATCATCGGTCAAAAGCATGCCGCCGGAAGAGCCGGTGATGATCTTGTTGCCGTTAAAGGAAATGGCATTGTAAGCGCCAAACGTGCCGGTCTGTTTGCCCTTGTAGGACGCGCCGTAGGATTCGGCAGCGTCCTCAATGATCACAGCACCGTGCTTTTTGGTGATCGCGCAGATTTCATCATACTTGGCGGGCGTACCGTAGAGATTGACAACGATAACGACCTTCGTATCGGGATACAGCTCGAACGCTTTTTCCAGCGCTTCGGGGTCCATGTTCCAGGTATCGTATTCCGTATCGATAAATACGGGGATCGCCTTTTCGTAAAGTACGGGGTTTACGCTCGCGGCAAAGGTCATATCCGTACAGAAGACATGATCGCCCTGCTTGACGCCCGCAAGCTTTACAGCCAAATGCAGCGCAGAAGTACCGCTGGCAAGTGCGACGGCATAGCGGCAGCCCGTCTTTTCACAGGCCATCTTTTCAATTTCGTTGATGTTTTCGCCAACCGTGCTCATCCAGTTGGTATCATAAGCCTGCTGAACATATTTCATTTCCTCACCGTGCATGGTGGGGGTCGCCAGCCAGACTTTTTTGTCGAAAGGTTTCATGTTCATCTTCTGCACCTCTGATCACTGATTTTTAGGCCTGTATATTACCGCAGCCGAAGCTGCTCCCACATTTTCTCCAGTGTTTTTTCGCCGATGCCCTTGACGGCGATCAAATCTTCGGGGTAGTAAAACGGGCCGTTTTGCTCGCGCTCGTCAATGATGGCCTGCGCAAGCACGGGGCCTACGCCTTTCAATTCATCCAGCACGTCGGCAGGGGCGTTGTTCACATCCACCGTGCCCTGAGGCCGCGCCACAGCGAGCGTTTCCCCGCTTCGCAAAGCGGCGGAGGAAGTGTCCATCACCCACGATGCAAAGTTGTGCGGCAGGCGCGCATGGCTGATGATGAGCGCGGCTGCGCAAAGCACAATGAATGCGGCAAGCAGCTTATGCTTCATGGCTGTTTTCGCGGCACTTGCTGCACGGCGCATCGGCGCGCTTTTCGAAGCACTCTTCGCAGCCCATTTTCATGGCGTGGCGGGCAAGGCATTCTTCCAGCGTGGTCAGGCGTTTGACAAGGGCTTCCATGCGCTCGAGCATGGGGTCGGGCAGGTTGACCTGGTCAAGGTCGACCTCGTTTTTCGGCGGCTGCTTCTTTTGAACGATGCGGCCCGGATTGCCGACCACCGTGCAGTTGTCGGGTACATCCTTGAGCACCACGGCGGCAGCGCCGATTTTGACGTTGCTGCCCACATTGATGGGGCCAAGCACCTTGGCGCCCGCACCGATGGTCACATTGCTGCCGATGGTGGGATGGCGCTTGCCAACGTCCTTGCCGGTACCGCCCAGCGTAACGCCCTGATAAATGGTAACGTCATCGCCGATAATGGTGGTCTCGCCGATGACAACGCCGTCGCCATGGTCGATGAACACCCTGCGCCCGATTTGTGCGCCGGGGTGGATCTCAATACCCGTGCGGTGACGGGCGCGCTGACTGAGCCAGCGGGCAAGGAGCGTATGTCCCTTGCAGTACAGCGCATGCGCCCTGCGGTGGGATTTGAGCGCCACCAGCCCGGGATAACACATGCGTACTTCCATCATGGATTTTGCCGCAGGGTCACGCGCAAGCACTGCCTCGCGGTCTTCCCTGACAAGAGTCTTCCAGTTTTCCATAATCCCTCCGTTGAAGGATGATTTATTCGTTGATTTCGTCCACGGTTTCCTGCAGCTCCAGTTTGAGCGGCACCGTGCCTTCAAACACGCCTGCCACATCCGCAAGCAGCACTTCCTGTGCATTCAGGCCGCCGTTGCGCAGCGGCACCAGCTCATCCGTGCCGTCGGGGTTGCGGTGACGGCATTTCTGCGTGTCATTCCATTGCAGGGTGAGCACGTTTTCCACCGCGCGGCGGCAGGCTTCGTCCTTGATGGGGAACATCAATTCCGCGCGCTTGCTCAGATTGCGCGGCATCCAGTCGGCGGATGCCAGATAGACCTCGTGCTGACCGTTGTTTTCAAACATAAAGGCGCGCGCATGCTCCAGGTGACGGCCCACGACGGAGCGCACATGCAGCATTTCGGTAAAACCCTCCACAGCAGGCAGCACGCAGCAGATGCCGCGCACGATGAGGTCCACTTCCACGCCTGCCTGCGCGGCCTCCACCAGCGCCTTGATGACCTTTTTATCCGAAAGCGAGTTCATCTTGGCAAGCACGCGGGCGGGCAGGCCTGCCTCCGCGTTTTTCTGTTCACGGTGGATGAGCTGGATGAGCTTGTTGCGCATCATATCGGGCGCTTTCATGATTTCCACCAGCGCGCCTTCGCGGCCCTCCAGCACTTCAAAGAAGGCGGCTGCATCCTGCGTGAGCTGTTCATCAGCCGTGAGCAGGCCAAAGTCGGTATACAGCTTTGCAGTGCCGTCATGATAGTTGCCCGTACCCAGATGCACCTCGCGGCGGCGTTCGCCGTCCACCTCGCGTTCAAACAGGGTCACTTTGCTGTGCACCTTCAGTTTAGGCAGACCGTAGAGCACGCGGCAGCCCGCACGCTCCAGTTTTTCGCCCCAGAGCAGGTTGTTGAGCTCATCAAAGCGCGCATGGGCTTCAAACAGCACGATGACCTTTTTGCCGTTTTCAGCAGCACGGGCCAGCGCAGCCACGATGGGGCTGTTGCCGCTGACGCGATAGAGCGTCTGCTTGATGGTACGCACGGTGGGGTCTTCCGCCGCGCGCTGCATCAGGTGCACAACGGGGTCAAACGAATGATAGGGATGGTACAAAAGCCAATCCTTCTCATCGATTTTTTCAAATAC
>JAZKYW010000233.1:0-4195 GCA_045612325.1 Candidatus Limiplasma sp.
AAAAGAGCGTGGCGCAGATCGAGGCGGATATGGAATCCAGCCGCAATATGGACCGCCTGCTGTGCGGCGACGTGGGTTACGGCAAAACCGAAGTGGCCCTGCGCGCCGCCTTCAAGGCCGTGGTGGAAGGCAAGCAGGTGGCCATCCTTGCACCTACGACCATCCTTGTACAGCAGCACTACAACACCATCAAAAAGCGCTTCAAGGGCTTCCCGGTCAAGTTTGACATGCTCAGCCGTTTCCGCACGCCCAAGGAGCAGCAGGCCATCTGCGAAAAGCTCAAGGAAGGCGAGCTGGACCTGATCGTCGGCACGCACCGTTTGCTCAACAAAAACGTGCAGTACAAGGATCTTGGCCTGCTCATCGTGGACGAGGAGCAACGTTTCGGCGTCAACCACAAGGAAAGCATCCAGAACATGAAAACGCGCGTGGACGTGCTTACGCTGTCCGCCACCCCCATCCCCCGCACGCTGCACATGAGCATGGTGGGCATCCGCGACATGAGCATCCTTGAAACGCCGCCCGAGGAGCGTCTGCCCGTCAAAACCTATGTGATGGAATACTCCGACGCCGTCATCCGCGACGCCATCCGCCGCGAAATGGCGCGCGGCGGTCAAATCTACTTTCTTTACAACCGCGTGCGCTCCATCGAGCAGATGCATGACCGCATCAAGACGCTTGTGCCTGACGCGCGCATCGGCATCGCCCACGGACAGATGCGTGAAAACGCGCTGGAGGACGTGATGCTGGACTTCTATGCGGGCGCATACGACGTGCTCCTTTGTACCACCATCGTGGAGAGCGGTCTGGACGTGCCCGACGCCAACACCCTCATCGTGTTTGACGCTGACCGTTTCGGCCTCTCGCAGCTGTACCAGATCCGCGGGCGCGTAGGCCGAAGCAACCGTCAGGCGTATGCGTACTTCACCGTACGCGGCGGCAGAAGCCTTTCCGAGACCGCCGAGCAGCGACTTTCCGCCATCCGTGAATTCACCGAGTTTGGCGCAGGCTACCGCATCGCCATGCGAGATCTGGAAATTCGCGGCGCGGGCGATGTGCTCGGCCCGCAGCAGAGCGGTCATTTGACCACCGTCGGCTATGATATGTACGTCAAGCTCATTGAACAGGCCGTGGGCGAAGTGCAGGGCATTGAAACCACGCCCGAGCTGGATACCCGCGTGGAACTGCGCGTGGATGCATTCCTGCCCGAAAGCTATGTCTCGCAGGAAAAGCTGCGCGTAGAAATTTACAAGCGCATCGCCATGATCCAGGACGCGGCGGGACGTATGGACATCGAGGAAGAACTCATCGACCGCTTCGGCGATATCCCGCAGCCTGTGCTCAACCTGATGTACATCGCACAGCTGCGAGGCGTTACCCGCAAGCTTGGCATCAGCCACCTTGCGCTGCGCCCCGACGGCGTACACATGCGCATGGATGAAAAGTTCATCCCCGACCCCGGCATCCTGTTTGAGGCCGTTACCCGCGTGGATAAGCGCCTGCGCTTCAGCGTAGGCAAGGTGCCCGAGCTGGTGCTTGCCCAGCCGCGGCTCACCGCGGAGCAGGCGCTTGAAACCTGTATTTATGTAATGACCAAAGTGCACGAGGAAGTTGCCGCCCTCAAGGAAACGGCAGCAGCCCACTAACACAAAAAGGTTGTCCCTTCAAAGGGACAGCCTTTTTCCATATTACTTGTCCATAAGCCAGTCGGCGGGACGGATGCTCAGTTTTCCATCCTGCAGATCATCCATGATCATCAGCGCCTTTTCGCCGCTGATCAGACGCTTGTCATTGTTCGCCGTTTCCATGACGAACGCGGTGCCTACCACCTTGACGTTAAACTCGCTCATCAGGTCGACCATGCCCTTGGCGGTGCCGCCTGCCTTGAGGAAGTCATCCACGATCAGCGCACGCTGACCTTCCTTCACCGCGCGGCGGCTGAGGCTCATGGTCTCGATATGGCCTGCGGAGCCGCTGACATAGTTGATGTTCACGGCAGAGCCTTCGTACACCTTGCTGGAGCGGCGGGCGATGACCAGCGGCACGCCCATGGTCTGGGCGGTCATAAGCGCAACAGGGATACCCTTGGTCTCCATGGTGAGTACAAAATCGGGAGCGGTTTCATAATACTCGCCCGCGATGATCAGACCCATCTGGCGCACGATGTCGGGCATGCTCAGAATATCGCTCAGGTAGAGGAAGCCGCCGGGCAGGATGCGGTTGGGGTTTTGCAGCTCTTCGCACAGCTTCTGCAGAAAAGCGACCGCCTTCTCGCGGCTCATGCAGGGACGGTAGCGCACACCGCCGGCAGCGCCCGTCACGGTATCCAGCTTGCCCAGGTCAAAAGCCTTGAAAACATCTTCCAGAATATCAACGTCTTCACTCAGGGTGGACTTGGCAGCCCCAAACATCTGACAGAAATGAGAAAGCGTATGGATACGGCTGGGCTCCGCGGTAAGCATATGGGCCAGCGCCGCCAGACGCTCGTTGCGCTTGATACGATCCAAAACCATTACCTCCGATAGATTTGGTCAAAATACCGCCATAGTATACCACATGTCGCTGAATATTTCTAGGGTCTTTTGTCCCGAACGTTCGGTAATTTTGTTTCCCAACCGTATTTTTGACAGTCTGAGCCCTTCAGCGCTTCCGCCTTCTGCCTCATTCCCTTTACAATCCGCGCGGAAAGTCTTATAATGCAAGCAAGAACGCGCCGCTATCTTCATCAGGGAGGCGGACGCTGTTCTTCCGCCTTTTATCTCCCTCATGCATCGTCGGGTATCCGGTTGAACTCGAACGGAGGAATCGTTCAAATGAAGCAGCAAAAACTATCCCGCAGCAGCCAGAGCGAGCGCGTACGCAAAATGGTGATCACCGCCATGCTCAGCGCCATCGTGGCTGTACTCACCTTTACTCCCATCGGTATGATCCCCCTGCCCCCGCCGCTGCCCAGTGCCACCACGGTACATATCCCCGTGCTGGTGGCTGCCCTGGTGGAAGGCCCCATGGTGGGCCTTGCCGTAGGCGCGGTATTTGGCATTTGCAGCCTCATCCGCGCATGGCAGCTGGGTATGGTAGGCCTTACGCTGTTTTTCCGCAATCCTGTGATCAGCGTACTGCCCCGCCTGCTGGTGCCGCTCATCGCCTTTGGCGCATGGTGGCTGTGGCGTAAGCTTGTGCGCCACAATGCAGTGACGGATAAGCTGGGCACCTCGGTCGCAGCGGTCATCGGCACGGTGGCAAACACCGTCATGTGCCTTGGGCTGATCGCCCTCATCTACGGCAATGATCTGACCGTCATGCTCAATGAAATGATCTCCGCAGGCGATGCCGACGCAGCCTACCTCAACAATGCAGGCGCATGGCTGGTGGGCGTTGTGGGCGTACCCAACGGCATCGGCGAATGCATCGTTGCCGCACTGATCGTACCCATGATCAAAACCGCCGTGGATGCGGCCATCCGCCGCCTGCCCGGCCGCAGGAAGAGAGGAAGCAACCGATGATCTATACCATGGACGTTGGCAATACCAACATCAAAACCGCCCTTTTTGAAGGCAACGAGATGAAGTATTCCTGGCGTATCTCCACCAACCGCATTTATACCAGCGACGAATACGGTCTCATCCTCAGCGGCCTTTTCAGCCACGCGGGCCTGAGCATGGATTGCGTGGACGGCATCATCATGTCCAGCGTTGTGCCCACCATCAACTATACGCTGGAGCATATGTGCAAGGACTATTTCGGCAAAAAGCCCATGGTCATTGCCCCCGGCATCAAGACCGGCATCAACCTCAAGTATGAAAACCCCCGCGAGCTTGGCTCCGACCGTATCGCAAACGCCGTTGCCGCGCAGGCCGAATACGGCGGCCCCTGCATTTTCATCGACTTCGGCACCGCCACCACCTTCGGCGCCATCGACGCCAGCGGCGCTTTTGCCGGCGGCTGCATCTGCCCCGGTCTGAAGCTGACCAGCGAAGCCCTTGTCAGCGGCACCGCCAAGCTGCCCCGCTTTGAGCTGGTACGCCCCGAAAGCGTCATCGGACGCACCACGGTGACCAACCTGCAGGCAGGCGTCATTTACGGCTACATCGGTCAGATTGAATACCTCGTGCGCAAGTTCCGCAAGGAACTCTACGCCCCCGACGCTCTGGTTGTTGCAACCGGCGGCATGGCGCTGCTGGTGGCAGAAGAAGAC
>JAZKYW010000234.1:0-17134 GCA_045612325.1 Candidatus Limiplasma sp.
CTGCCAGCTGGTAAGCTGGAATCCCGAACTGTGGACGAATGAAAACGCTGAGGAAATGAAGGCGCTTTCTGCCGAATATGGCGTAGAGATCACCGCCTTCTGGTGCGGCTGGGCCGGCCCCCGCTTCTGGAACTTTACCGAAGGCCCCGAAACGCTGGGCATCGTTCCCGTCACTTACCGCGCCATGCGTGTGCAGAACCTGATCGACGGCGCTGCCTATGCTCGCGTGCTGGGCGTTGAGAATGTGATCACCCACATGGGCTACATTCCCGAGAATATGACCGATCCCAACTATCCCGGCGTTGTGGCTGCCGTAAAGGCGGTCGCCCTGGAGCTGCAGAAGTATGGTCAGAACCTGCTGTTTGAAACCGGTCAAGAGACCCCCGTTGTGCTTTTGCGCCTGTTTGAGGAGATCAACACCGGCAACCTCTTTATCAATCTCGACCCCGCCAACCTGATCCAGTACGGCAAGGCCAATCCCATCGACGCGCTGGATATATTCGGTGATTATGTGCGCGGCGTGCATGCTAAGGACGGTTTCTATCCCACCAACGGCCGCGAACTGGGCCGCGAGGTCAAGGTAGGCCAGGGCAAGGTCAACTTTCCCGTGTTCCTCAAGGAACTGAAGGCCCACGGCTACGACGGCAGCCTGACCATCGAGCGTGAGATCAGCGGCGAACAGCAGCTCATCGACATCCGTGAAACACAGGCTTATCTCAAGACGCTGATCGCACAGCTGTAAGCCAAGCAGGTTTCGTATTTGCATATTACTGAAAAATTGAAATAAAACTCCCCAAACGTTGAAAAATCTGCGTTTGGGGAGTTTTGATTTTGAAAACAGGACGATCAATACTTCGTTCGTTGACACAGCGTATTTATTAGGATAAAATTTAGTTGTTTATTTATACAGTTTGCGAGAGGAGCCTGTTCATGAAGATCCTGCTGATCAATTCTCTGTGCGGCATACGAAGCACGGGGCGCATTTGTACCGAACTGGCGGAACGCTTTGAGGCGGAGGGCCATGAGGTCAGGATCGCATACGGCAGGATGGGAGAGGTGCCCGAGAAATACCGCGCCATTGCCCACAGGATCGGCAGCGACCTTTCGGTCAGGCTGCACGGGGTAAAGACGAGGCTGTTTGATGCGCACGGCTATGGCTCCAAAGCGGCAACGCGGGCCTTTCTTAGCTGGGCGGAGGCCTATGACCCGGATATGCTGTGGCTGCACAACATTCACGGCTACTATATCAATATCGAAATGCTTTTCAAGTGGATCAAAACACGCCCGCAGATGCAGGTGAAATGGACGCTGCACGATTGCTGGGCGTTTACGGGCCATTGCTCGCACTTTTCCTTTGTGGGCTGCGACCGCTGGAAAACGCAGTGTGAAAACTGTCCGCAGAAAGACCGCTATCCTGCAAGCCTGCTTGACCGCAGCAGCGATAACTATCGCCGCAAAAAGGCGGCGTTTACAGGCGTGAAGGATATGACGGTCATCACGCCGTCCGAATGGTTGGCACGGCTGGTCAGGCAAAGCTTTCTGGGCTGCTATCCTGTAGAGGTGCAGTACAATACCATCAACCGCGATGTGTTCAAGCCTTCCGAGAGCGACATTCGCAAACGGCTGGGCTTGGAAAATAAGAAAATCGTTCTGGGCGTTGCCAGCAGCTGGGATGACCGTAAGGGTCTTTATGATTTTTATACGCTGAGGAACATGCTGGACGAAAGCTATGCCGTTGTGCTGGTCGGCCTTACTGAGCAGCAAATCGCAAGCCTGCCCGAGGGCATCGTGGGTATTGCGCACACCAACAGCGCGCAGGAGCTGGCGCAGGTGTACACCGCGGCGGATGTGTTTGTCAATCCCAGCCGAGAGGAGACCTTCGGCCTGACAACAGTGGAAGCCATGGCATGCGGCACGCAGGCCATTGTATACAAACATACCGCCTGCGAGGAAATCGTGAACAAGATGGGCGGCATTGCCGTGGAACAGAACGTGCAGGCCTTGTTTGAGGCTGTGCAGGCTGTCGCCGGGGGAAATGACCAATGAAGAAACAGGATAAAAGAATCGTATTCATGGGGCCGCTGTACCCGCAAAGTCAGGAAAAGCAGATTTTGAATGACGCCAAAGTCAAGGCCAGCAGCGCGCCCAATGTGTTTCAGTGGAATTTGATCTTTGGCATGCAGGAAGCCTGCGGACATGATTTGGAAATCGTGAACGCGCTGCCCGTGGGCACATGGCCCAATGCCTATCGTCATCCCATTTTGCCAAGCCGCGCATGGTACAACGGCAGCGCTCCCTGCCATGAGGTGGGCTGCATCAATCTGCCGTTTGTCAAACAGGCGATGCGCGCCATGGGTACAGCCTCGTGGCTTAAGCAAAACCTGAATGCGGGCGATGAAGTGGTGCTGTACTCGGCATACATGCCGTTTCTGAAAGCGCTGAAAAAACTGCCCAAGGAGATCAAGGTAACGGCGATCATCACCGACCTGCCCGAGTTTTATGATCTGGGGCAGGTATCCGCGCTGCGCAAGCTGCTTCGCAAATGGCAGAACAGGATGATCTACCGCTGCATGGAACGTGTGGATCGCTTTGTGCTGCTCACGGAGCAGATGCATGAACCGCTGAAGGTGGGCGACCGCCCGTGGATGCTGATGGAAGGCATCTGCACGGCGGATGCACAGCCCGCAGCAGAGGCAGAGAGAGAACGCGCGGTGCTGTACGCAGGCACGCTGCATTACCAATTCGGCATCGGCAACCTGCTGCAGGCGTTTTCGCAGCTGGACGATGCCGAAGCCAAGCTTTGGATCTGCGGCGGCGGAGAGGCGGAAGGCGAGATCCGTCAGCTGTGCGAGAAAGACCCCCGCGTTACGTTCTATGGCTTCTTGAGTCAGCAGGAGGTAGCCGGGCTGCGCAGCCGCGCGGCGGTGCTGGTCAATCCCCGCACCAATGAGGGCGAATACACCCGCTATTCCTTCCCGTCCAAAACGATGGAGTACATGGCAAGCGGCAAGCCCGTGGTCATGTATCGTCTGGACGGTATCCCGCAGGAGTATGACGCTTATTTGAACTATGTGAGCGGCGATACGCCGCAGGCGCTTTGCCAAAGCCTTGCCTATGTGCTTGAACATCCCGAAGAGGCCAATGAAAAAGCCGCGCGTGCCCGCGAGTTTGTTTTGACAAACAAAAACCGCAAGGCACAGGGCAGGCGTCTTTTGGATTTTCTGCGCTGACAACGCACAAACAAAGGAGGAAACCATGCGCATTTTTCAGCTGAACACGGTTTGCGGCATCAAAAGCACGGGCAGGATCGCTGCGGAGATCGGCAAGCTGGTGGAAGCGGACGGCGGCGAATGCCGCATCGGCTGCGGCGCCAACTTTGTGCCTGAGAGCGTGCTCCACATGGCGTACCGTACGCTTTCTGTGCCCAAGCGCAGGCTTTACAGCCTGATCACCCGCTATCTGGACGGCGATACCTGCTTTAATGCGCTGGGAACATGGAAGCTGACGCGCGAGATGGATCGCTTTCAGCCCGATGTGGTGCATCTGCATAACATTCATGGCGGTTATCTGCATGCGGGAGTGCTGTTCCGCTACCTGAAAAAGAAGCAGATCCCCGTTGTGTGGACGCTGCACGATTGCTGGCCGTTTACGGGTCACTGCGCGTATTTTGATTACTCCGGCTGCGAACGCTGGAAAACGGGCTGCCATCACTGCCCGCAGCAGCGCAGCTATCCCGTATGCCTTGGTTTGGACGGCTCGCGCCGCAATCACAAGCGCAAGCGCAAACTGTTTACCGCCCCGGATAACCTGACCATGGTCGCTCCCTGCGAGTGGATGTGTCAGCCGCTGGGCGAATCGTACATGAACAAGTATCCTGTGCGTGTGGTCTACAATGGCGTGGATCTCAACAGCTTCCGCCCTGTGGAAAGCGACATCCGCAAACGCTTTGGTGTGGAGAATGCCAGGCTGGTGCTTGCCGTAGCTGCCGAGTGGGATGAGCGCAAGGGCCTTCGCTATCTGGTGCAGGCTGCGCAGAAGCTGGGCAAGGAGTACACGTTCGTAGTCATCGGTCTTTCCAAAGCGCAGGTGGAAGCACTGCCCGAAGGAATGATCGGCATTGAACATACGGCAAATGTGCAGGAGCTGGTGCAGTGGTACTCCGCTGCGGATTGCCTTGCCAATCCCTCCATGGAGGATAACATGCCCATGGTCAATCTGGAGGCGCTGGCCTGCGGCACGCCCATCGCCACCTTCCGCACGGGCGGCTGTCCCGAGGCGGTGGACGAGCACACGGGCATCGTGGTGGAAAAGGAAGATGTGGACGGCCTGTGCGAAGCCATCCGTCAGCTCACCCCCAAGACGGAAGCCCGCAAAGCTGCCTGCCTTGAACGTTCCAAGCTGTTTGAAGCTGCGCAGACCTTTGAAAACTATCTCAAACTGTATCGGGAACTGTGCAAATAAAACGAACGCCCCTTTCCAAGAGCGGAAAGGGGTGTTCGTTTATCTTCAGACTTTGGCAACGTTGTTCTGCGGTTTGCCGCTGAGGAAAGCCTGCAGGTTTTCGACGGCGGTGTCCATCAGGCGCTGACGGCTCTCTTTGGGCGCCCATGCGATGTGCGGCGTGATGAGGCAGTTGTCCAGCCCCAGCAGCGGATGACCTGCGGGGATGGGCTCCACGGATACCACATCCACCGCAGCGCCGCGCACTTTGCCGCTGAGCAAAGCTACGCGCAGGGCGGCTTCGTCAATGAGCGGGCCGCGGGCGGTGTTGATGATGAAAACGCCGTCCTTCATCTGTGCGATGGCTTCGGCATTGATCATGCCTGCGTTGTCGGGGGTGAGGGGGCAGTGAAGGCTGGTGACGTCGCTCTGACGGATGACCTCTTCAAGCGAGACGGTGCCTTCGCCGCCGTGCGCGCTGCAGGCGAGCACATTCATGCCGAATGCGCGTGCGATATCGGCAACCGCGCGCCCGATGCGTCCAAGACCGATAATACCCATCGTTTTGCCTGCCAGTTCCACCAGCGGATGATCCCAAAAGCAAAAATCGGGGGAGGCGCTCCAGCGGCCCTGCTGTACGGCGCTGTTGTGATGCCCGACGTGGTGGCACAGTTCCAGCAGCAGCGCAAACACATGCTGCGCAACAGCCGCCGTGCCGTAGCAGGGCACATTGGTGACCACAACGCCGCGCTCACGCGCCGCCTGTACATCCACCACATTATAGCCCGTTGCCAGCACGCCCACATAGCGCACCTGCGGGCAGGCGTCCAGCGTTTGGGCGGTGATGGGGGTTTTGTTGGTAATAACGATCTGCGCATCGCCGATGCGGGGGATGATCTCCTCAGCGGGCGTGCGGTCATATACCGTCAGTTCGCCCAAAGCGGCAAAGCCGTTCCAGCTCAGGTCGCCGGGATTTTCGGCATAGCCGTCCAGAATGATGATCTTCACAGAAAAACGCCTCCGTATGGTATGAGATCCTTTGTTCAAAGTGTAACACACAGCGCCCTGACGGGCAATAGTGCAATGCAAAAGGGGCTTGATTTATGCTTCAAGGTATCGCATAATCAAAAGTACAACAATGTCACAACGGGGTGAAAACCATGTTTCATATTCTGGTGGTGGATGACGACCGCAGCACCCGTCTTTTTATGCGTGCGCTGCTGCAGGCCGAGCGTTATACGGTATCCCTTGCCGAAAACGGCGAGGACGCGCTTGCGGTGATGGAAAAAGAGCACATTGACCTTGTGGTGCTGGATATCATGATGCCCAAAATGGACGGTTACGAGTTTACCCGCGAACTGCGCAGCGTGAATGAGGAACTGCCCATCCTGATGGTATCCGCCAAGCAGCTGCCCGAGGACCGCAAAATGGCCTATCGGCTTGGTAGCAACGATTTTATGACCAAGCCTGTGGACGAGGAAGAACTGCTCCTGCGCATCAAAAACCTGCTGCGTATGGCGCACATCGCCAGCGAGCACAAGCTGCACATCGGCGATATCACGCTGGAGTACGATTCGTTCACCGTTGTGCGCGGCGAGGAGAGCATCGCGCTGCCGCAAAAGGAGTTTCAGCTGCTGTACAAACTGCTTTCCTATCCCGGAAAGATCTTTACGCGCATCGAACTGATGGATGAGATTTGGGGCGCGGATAGTGAAACGGGCTGGGAGACCGTGACCGTACACGTAGGCAGGCTTCGCAAACGCTTTGAAAGCTGGCCTGAGTTTGAGATCGTTTCTGTGCGCGGGCTTGGATACAAGGCGGTGAAGCACGTATGAAGAAAAAACGTACGCCCATCCTGCAGTCCCAGACAGACTGGAACTGGGAGCCGAGCCTCAAAACCCTGCGCTGGGGCTTTACGCTGTGCGTGTTCATTATTCTGCTGGTCACCGTCCTTGTGTTCAGCGGCATTGAGATCCTTCTGGAACGCACAAGGATCATGGATGTTACCTACGGCAGGTTTGTTGTTATGCTCATCTGCGCTGCGGCGAGTATCGTTATCGGCGGCTTCATTACAGCGGTCAGTATCCGTCTGCCCATGCTGCCCATCAAAAAGCTCATTCGCGGCATGACGCGTCTGGCAAACGGACAGTATGAAGAACGCATGAAGTTTACCGAAACATCCGCCATGAAGGAATTGGGCGACGCGTTCAACTCACTGGCGAGCGAACTGCAGAATACCGAAATGCTGCGTTCTGACTTTGTCAACAATTTCTCGCACGAGTTCAAAACGCCCATCGTATCCATCCGCGGTTTTGCGCGCATCCTGCAGCGTCCCGACCTGACGGCGCAGCAGAGGCAGGAGTATCTGGATATCATCGTGGATGAATCCACGCGCCTTGCCAATATGGCTACCAACGTACTCAACCTTACCAAAATCGAAAAGCAGACCATTCTTGCCAACAGGCAGGCGTTCAACCTTGCCGAACAGCTGCGCCGCTGCATCCTGCTTTTGGAAAAGAAGTGGAGCTCCAAAGATTTGGAGATCAATGCCGAACTGACCGAGAATATCTATACCGGCGATGAAGAGCTGCTTAAGGAAGTGTGGCTCAACCTGCTGGATAACGCTATCAAGTTTTCGCCCGATGGCGCACTGCTGCATGTGCGCCTGACCGGCAGCGCATCGCATCTTGCGGTAACGGTGTGCAACCACGGTCCGCAGATCACTCCTGAGCAGATGAAGCGCCTGTATGATAAGTTCTGGCAGGGGGACGTCTCCCGCGCGTCCGAAGGCACGGGCATCGGTCTTTCCATTGCCAAAAAAGTGGTGGACCTGCACGGCGGACGCATCGAGGTAAGCTCCACACCCGAGGAAACGGCCTTTACCGTTTATCTGCCCCGAACCGAATGAAATATTTGGTTTTTGGGCTGAGTTTCGTTTTGGTTTAGATTGTCCATGTATGATAAGAGCGTACCCACACATAATCAACAGGAGTGTTTGGATATGCTGAGAATCGTTACGGACAGCGCATCGGATATCACGGTCGAGCAGGCCGCGCAGCTGAATATTGAGCTTGCCTCACTGGAGATCACCTTTGAGGACGGCCCCGCTCCGCAGAAAACGGAGGAGGATTTCCGCCGTTTTTATGAGCGCCTGGAAACCTGCGAAAAGCTGCCCGTTACCAGCCGTACCGCGCCCGAAGAATATTTGAAAGTGTTTTGGGACGCCAAGGCAGCGGGTGATGACGTGCTGGTCATCACGCTCTCGGGCGGTTTGAGCGGCACGGTGGATTCCGCCAAGATGGCCAAGGAGATCGCCGAGTACGACCGCATTGAGATCGTGGATTCTCATCAGGCCATCCTGACCCAGCGTATGCTGGTGGAGCATGCCGTAAAGCTGCGTGAGGACGGCTATCAGCTGCACGAGATCGCCCAGAGCGTGAAGGAAATGCGCGAAAAGCTGGTCGTGTGCGGCGTGGTGGATACGCTCAAGTATCTGCAGAAGGGCGGACGCATCCCCGCAAGCCTCGCGGCGGTCGGCACGCTTTTGCGCATCAAGCCCGTGATCGTTCTGGAGGAGAAGATCCTCAAGCAGTTGGGCAAGGCGCGCGGTCATGACGCGGGCGTTGCCATGCTGTACAAGCGCATGGAACAGGATAATTTCAACAAGGCATATCCTGTATACTTTGGCTATACCAGCAACCGTGAAATGGCTGAGCAGTTTATGCAGCAGACCAAGGAACGCTACGGCCTTACGCAGACCCGCCTGTTCCCCATCGGCGGCGTCATCGGCACGCACTGCGGCACCAACTGTGTTGCGGTGGCTTATGTGAAAAACTGACCGGAGGCAGCCATGAATCAGGCAAGCATCGGTATCATCGGCGGCGCAGACGGCCCGACTTCCATTTTGATCGCAGGTCCGTCTATCACCTGGCTGAATATCGCGGGCATCGTGCTGGTGCTTGCGGCGGTGGTTGGCGCTGCCGTTGTGGTTTACAAAAAACGTAAAAGCAAATAACCAAAGAGCCCGTCTCCCAATCGTGGGAGGCGGGCTCTCTATTTATTCGTCGGCTTCCAGCTCGCATATGCTGTCCAGCGATATTTCCGTGCGGTCGGTGAGGATGATGAGGCGGTTGACCTCGTCCACACGGCGGATGCGCCCTGTAACGCGCAGATAGGAGCCGCCCTCCTTGCGTGCGTCAGGTTCAAAATAGGTGATGGTGACCTGCGGCAGGTCGCGGATAATATCCAGCAGCGCGTGCAGTTTTTCATCCATCAGAAACAGCGATTCCTCGTCCTTTTCGGGGGCGGGAGAGGTAAGGCGGGCTGTTTCCTCCACGGCGTCCTCATAGCCGTTTAAAGCGGCGAATGGCGCAAACTGTGCGGCGCGGTTTTCACGCGGCATGGGCGCGTGAAGGCGTGAGCGGGGATGGGGGAGAAAGATGATATCACGGTATCGGCTGTTCATGCGCGGTGACCTCCGATTTGGCGGTTTCTGTCCATGGCGGTAGCGCCCTCCTGCAAATTCATGCCGCGCAGGATGGCGTTTTTGCCAAAGCGGCGGCGTATTTCCAAAACAGCCTGCTGACAGCTGCGTTCGCGCCTGAGCAGGGCTTCCTCCTGCGCAAGGCGTTTTTCTTCGGCCTCGTGGTCGGTAAAAAGATCCAGCTGCTTGACCACGGGCTTGATTTTCAGCCTGCGTTCATCCGCCACGCGTGCGGCTACCAGATTGACGCGCCGTATCAGCAGTTTGGGGTCCGCGATACGGTCAAACAGCTCGAGCATCGCCTGTGTGATCAAACGTCCGGAGGAGGTCATGCGCCCAAGGTCGATGCTGCCGCCGGAGTGCTTTGGCATTTTGCGGCCGTAGGGGTCAACGGTGACAGGGCCCTTGTAGGCGTCAGCCATCGGCTGACCATTCATGCTTTCGTAGCCGATGGTCAGTACCAGCTTATCGGTGAGCAAATGTTTATCCACCATGTCCAAAACCAAAAGCTCGGTCATTTCCTGCACGACCAGCCTTGCTTTTTCAGTGGTGTAGGGGCAGTGCAGCACCTGTCCCGAGCCGAGGCTGCTGCTTGTGGGACGGTAAGCTTTGATATCGGCCATGGTGCAGGGCTCCCAGCCCCATGCGTGGACGATGAGCAATTCGGCGTTGACGCCAAACAGCTTGTAAAGCAGTTCCTCGCTGTGGCGCATACCGGGGCGGCCCAGTGAACAGCGGGCGATATCGCCCATGGTGTACAGGCCGTACTGTTTGAGCTTGCGGGCATAGCCGCCGCCCACGCGCCAGAAATCCGTCAGGGGCTGATGGTCCCACAGGCGTTCGCGGTAGGTGTTTTCATCAAGCTCCGCAATGCGCACGCCGAAGCGGTCGGGCTGTTCGCGCTTGGCTACGATATCCATAGCTACTTTGCACAGGTACAGATTGCTGCCGATGCCCGCGGTGGCGGTGATACCTGTTTCCTCAAATACCTCCTGAATGATGGCGGAGGCAAACTGCCGCGCGGTCATTTTGCGCATTTGCAGATAGCCGGTCACATCCATGAAAACTTCGTCGATGGAGTAAACGTGGATATCCTCCGGGACAACGTGGCGCAGATAGATGTTGTAGATGCGCGTACTGTAGTCGATGTAGAGGGCCATGCGGGGCGGGGCCTTGATAAAATCGATCGAAAGCCCGGGATGAGCAGCAAGTTCCTTTGCATCATAGGATGCACCTGTGAAGGTACGGTTGGGCGCGTGCTGGCGGCGCAATTCGTTTGCGCTTTTGACGATTTGATTGGCCTCAAACAAACGCGGTCTGCCGGGTACGCCCACGGCCTTGAGCGATGGCGTTACGGCAAGGCAGATGGTTTTGTCGGTACGGCTGGCATCCGCCACCACCAGATGGGTGTTCATGGGGTCAAGGCCGCGCTCCATGCACTCCACCGATGCGTAGAAGGACTTGAGATCGATCGCGATATAGGCGCGTTTTGGGCTCACGGTACCGATTTCTCCCTTCCAAGCATTAATACGAACTTATGTTCGCATTATAATCCTTTTCGCATTTTTTTGCAAGCGGAAAATCAAAACAATTTTTCTTTGCACCGTGTAAAGCTTGACATCCGAAGGGTAGTTTTGTAAGATTGAGACAAGAAAATCGGCAGAGGAGAGGAATTATGAAATTCGGTGTTTTTTCTGTAAGCATGCCCGAGTATACCCCCGCTGAAGCGGTCAAATTGGCCAAGGAGATCGGTTATGATGCGCTGGAATGGCGCGTTGCTCCCGCTCCCAAGGAAGGCGAGCCCGATGATTATGCCCGCCGCTACTGGACGCACAACAAGTGCAGCATCAAGGAAAACGCCATTCTGGAAGATACGCTGGAAGCCCGCCGCCTGAGCGATGAAGAAGGCATGGAAATGTGGGGCATTTCTCCCGCGTTCTCTCTGGAACAGACGGATGCTTTGTACGAGGCCATCCGCGCTGCGGGCAAGGCCAACGTCAAAATGGTGCGTTTCGGCCTGATCAAGTACGAGCCCGACAAGACCGGCATGGATTACAACACGCATTTTGAGCTTATGCGTCAGAAGCTTCGCGAGGCGGAGCCCATTTTGAAGGAAAACAACGTAAAGATCGTGATCGAAATGCATCACGGCACGCTGACCGCCAGCGCCAGCTCTGCTGCCCGCATGCTGGAAGGCTTTGACCCCAACTATTACGGCCTGATCTATGACGTTGGCAATCAGGTATACGAAGGCTATGAGGATTATCGCAAGAGCTTCGAACTGCTGGGCGATTACATTGCCCACGTGCATCTCAAGAGCGCCGTTGCCAAGCCCGACGGTGAGGATGAATTCGGCGCTGCCAAGTGGTCCTACGTATCCGCCCCCCTCAAAAAGGGCCAGGCCAACCTGAAAAAGTTCTTCGAGGCCATGGCGGCTGTCGGCTATGACGGCACCGTATCCATCGAGGACTTCTCCAACGAATCTCCCACCGAGGAAAAGCTGCGCGATAACCTCGCCTACATGAAGGCCCTGCTGGAAGCCACCAAGAAGCAGTAACCTGTATCACCCACGATCTGCCATTAACAAAGAAAGAAGGCGCATGGCAATGAGCAATATCTGGCATGACATCTCTCCCGCACGCATCTCCGAGAATGACTTCATCGCCGTTATCGAGATCGAAAAGGGCAGCAAGAAAAAGTACGAGCTGGACAAGGAGACCGGTCACCTTATCCTCGACCGCATCCTGTACACCTCCACGCACTATCCCACCAACTACGGTCTCATTCCCCGCACCTATGCGGATGACAATGACCCCCTCGATGTACTGGTGCTGTGCAGCGAGAACATCCAGCCCCTCAGCCTTGTGCGCTGCTATCCCATCGGCGTGATCACCATGCTCGATCAGGGCAGACTGGACGAAAAGATCATCGCCATCCCCTTTGAAGACCCCACCTACAATACCTATCGCGATGTAAAGGAACTGCCCACCCACCTGTTCACGGAGATGAGCCACTTCTTTACCGTGTACAAGAACCTGGAAGGCAAGGATACCGTGGTGGACGAGCTGCGCGGCGCAGAGGAAGCACGCGAAGTTATCCGCAAGTGCAAGGATGCGTACATCGAAAAGTACTGCCGCTGAGCACACGGTTTTTTCACACAATTGTAAAAAACAAACCATGCAGAAACACTTTCTGCATGGTTTCTCTATACATTTTCTTCAATTTCATGTACAATAGAACATGGAAAATTTCGTGATATTTACAAAAGAAAAGAGCCGAAAGCGGCATTGGGAGCGGGCTTGCCCGTGAATAAACGCAGGGAGGGGATCGATATGAAGATCGACCTGACTTGTCCCGTTGAGCTGTGGCAGTATGCCCTGCCCAACGAAAAGGATACCGAATGCACCTTTGTCATGAATAATCTGAGTGATAAAGTGGTCACTTCCGTGCAGGTGACGCTGAATTGCTTTGACCAGAAGGGCGAACTGATTTTTCGTCAGACTGAACGCGCACAGGGCCTGAAAGCAGGTGTGGGCGAGCGTTTTTCCGTGGTCGTTGTGCCTGCGGAATGGCAGGGCGTTAATGGTGTTGACCTTGTCATTGAAAAAGTATGGTTTGACGACGCCACCGTATGGCGTAAGGGCAACGCGCCGCTCGCAGCTTACGAGCCTAATGCGCTGCCTGCGGGCCGTGCGCTGGACGAGCTGCGCTTTGTGGCAGGCAAGGATGCGGTGGGCTATCCGCAGATGCAGGCGGAGGTATGGCTGTGCGTGTGCGGCCGTCCCAATGCAGGGGACAGCCAGCGCTGCTGCCGCTGCGAGCGCCGCCGTGACGCCGTATTTGCCAGCTTCAACCGCGAAAACGTGAAGCATCTCATCGCTGCCCATGAGCAGAAACTGGCTGACGCTGCGCGCAAGGTGCGTGAGGAGAATACCATCCTGCAGGAAAACCGCGAAAAGAAGCATGCTGCCAAGCGCCGCCGCAGCACCCGAGCCCTTCGTCTGGGTGTGTCGCTGCTGCTGGCTGCCGTGGCTGCGGTGGTCGCTTTTGTGTGGCTCATTCCCACTGCACGCTACAACACCGCTGCCGACTTGCTTTCTCAGGGCGAGTATGACCGCGCCAAAGAAGCGTTTGTGAACATGGGTGACTACCGCGATGCGGCACAGCAGGCGCTGGAATGCGAATATCAGAAAGCGGCTGACCTGTATGCGCAGGGCGATGCGGAAAACATGGAGCAGGCGGTTGTGCTTTTTGCCGCTTTGGCTGATTATGCCGACAGCGCCGAAAAAGTGCCGCAGGTCAAATACGACCTTGGCTGTTTGTATCTGGAAAATGCCAAATATGAGCAGGCAGTGGAAAAGTTCCAGCAAATCATCGATTACGGCGACAGTGCCGAAAAACTCAACGAGACCGTCTACAGGCAGGCCAAGGTGCTGCTGGACGCTCAAAACTATGTGGCGGCGCGCGTGCTGTTTGCAGGCCTTGCGGACTACAGCGATGCACGCGATATGACCAGGGAATGCAATTACCGCATGGCGGAAGCCAAGCTTGAGGCGGGCGACTATCAGGGTGCGCTGTCCATCTGGAATCTGCTGGGCGAGTATTCCGACACGGCGGAGCGCATCGGCGAATGCTACTATGCGCTGGCTGAGGAACAGCTGGCACAGGGCGCCTATGAAGTAGCCGGCGAGTGGTTTGTAATGGCCGGCAGCTATTCGGATGCGCAGGAGCGCGCCAATGAAAGCTTCTATCAGCTTGCGCAGGAAAAACGCGCGGCAGGCGATTACGACGGCGCCATCAGCCTGTTTATGCGCGCGCCCGCATACCGTGACGGCGAAGCGATGGCTATGCAGTGTGTGTATGAAAAGGCGGAGGCAATGCTTGCGGCGAATGACCCGCTGCAGGCAGCGCTGCTGTTTGAATCCATCCCCGGCTACAACGATGCGCAGGAGCGCTTGGATGAATGCCGCTACATGATGGCGCAAACGGCGCTTGCCGAGGGCAAGAAGGAAGAAGCCGAAACCTTGCTTGCGCAGATGCTCGATGCAGCTGCAGTAGAAGAAGAGCTTCAGGCGCTGCGCTATGAGCTGGCAAAGGAAGCCCAAAAGGCAGGCGAGTATCAAAAGGCGCTGGAGCGTTACGAGCAGCTGGGCGCTTATAAGGACAGCAGAACACAGGCCAAAAACAGTCGCTACAGCATGGCAAAGGCAGCTTTGGAAAGCGGCGACTACGACCTTGCCATTGCCGGTTTTACGCAGCTTGGCAGCTATAAGGACAGCAAAAAGCTGCTGAGCACGGCGCAGAAGAAGCAGAAGGGCGAGGCTGAAACGCCTGACGGGCAGCCCGCTGAAGAAACCGAAGCAATCGAAGAGCCCGCAGCAGAAGAAACCGTTGTAGAAGAAGCGGTAACGGAAGAACCCGTGCAGCAGGAGCCTGCTGTTGAAGAAAGCATTGCCGAAGAACCTGTTACGGAAGAACCTGTAAGCGATGCACAGGCTGCCCGAAATGCCATGGCCAAGAAGGACTACGAAACTGTTGTTTCGCTCCTGTGGGAGATGGATTTTGACGCCCTTGAGCCGCAGGACAGCGACCTTGTCAAGCTTTTTGAAGAAGCCTGCATCGAGTGGGGAGACAAGCTTTACAGCGAGGGCCGTCCCTATGAGGCCATGGCTTATTACGAGCGTGTGAATGCGCAGGAGAAGCTCAGCCGCAAGGCGTACCTCATTCTGGGCGAATGGGAATCCGTCACGGGCAAAAAGGCCGTTTTCCGCGAGGACGGCACCTGCGACCTGATGGGTGAGGAGCTGTATTTCCGCGTGAGCAACTTCAGCCTCTACACGGGCCTTTCTGCAGATGACATGACCGTCACCCACAAGCTGAGCGTGCTTACCCAAAACGGCATGAGCCTGCGCGACCAGCGCAACGGCAAGGATGTGCTGTACAAGATGAGCCGCGTGGAAGAAACGGCAGCCCCCGAGGCTGAAGAAGCCGAAGTGCCTGCAACGGAGGATGCGGATGCAGCGGACGAATAAGACAGCCAAGGTGGAAATCGGCGTGCTGTACGGCTTTCGCGCGCTGATGATCCTCTTTGTGATGAATTATCATCTGTGGCAGCAGAGCTGGATTCCGCAGCAGGTCAGGCTGTTTGGCAAAATGATCAGCTTTGATTTTTGGACACGTTCCAGCTATGTGTTTGTGGACGGCATGATCCTTATGAGCGGCTTTCTGCTGTATCTGCCTTACGCAAGGGCCAAGCAGGAAAAAACGCCTGTGCCAAGCGTCAAACGGTTTTACTTCAACCGTTTGGTGCGTATACTGCCGTCCTATCTGCTGGCGGTGTTTTCGGCACTGTTTTTCATTGCGCTGCCTCAGGGCAATTACGTTTCCACACAGGCTATGCTCAAAGATGTGTTTTCGCATCTGACGTTTACATTCTTGTTTCATCCCTCCACATATATTTATACGCCGCTGAATGTAGCGCTGTGGACCATTGCGGTGGAAATGCAGTTTTATCTGATTTTCCCGTTGCTGGCGCGCGCCATGAAAAAGCATGCCGCACTGACGGCTGTGCTGATGATGCTGACGGCGTGGCTGTACCGCTTTTGCGTACGCTATTTGGCGCAGCAGCCTGCGATGTGGATTAACCAGATGCCCGCGTTTTTGGATGTGTACGCCATCGGCATGCTGCTTGCCATAGGCTGGTGCAGGTTTACAAGGCTGATGCAAAGCATGGACAGCAAAAGCCGCGCGGTGGTGTACGGTATGAGCACGGCGATTTTTGCCGCGGCAATCTATGTGCTGATCGCCATCCTCAAAGTACAGTCCGCTGCGGGCAGCGCAGGCGGCAAAGCGCTCAATCTGTCGCAGATGGCGGTGCGCCTGCCGCTGGCCATCACCCTTGGCGCAATGATGTTTTCAGCCTCCTTTTGGCCGCCGCTTTTGCAAAAACTGCTGGATAACCGCCTGATGCGCTTTTTATCCGTCATTTCCATGAATCTGTATATCTGGCATCAGGTGCTGGCTGTGCAGATGCGTATCGCGTGGTTTCCCAACACGGACCTTTTGCACACCAGCCGCGATTTGCAGTCGGCTTATATGCTGCTGTGTGCAAGCGTAGCGGTGCTTGCCGCCATGGCTGTGACCTATGGCGTGGAGCAGCCTGCATCCAAATGGCTCAACCGCCATATTGAAGTGAAATGAAAAATGCCCTTCCGCAGCGGAAGGGCATTTTTTTAATCCGTCCAGAAAATGGAGGATTGGTTTTCCGTCATGCCTGTAACGGCTTCGTCATCGTCCTCTTCTTCGGTGAGCCAATCCTTGAGCCGTCCCCAAAAGCCGTGAGAGGGCGGCAAAGCCTGCGCCACCTGTACGCTTTGCACACCTTCCAGCAAAACGCCGTTGTTGAGCAATTCCGCATGCACGGGGATCACGCGGTAGGTATAGACAACGCCCGGTTTGGCGGATGTATCGGTGTAGTAAAGCGTTTCGCCCTGGCTGCCGTACAGTTCCGTCAGGATGAAGCTTTCACCGTAGCTGTCGCGCTGCACACGGTACAAAGCCGTATCGGACGGCTGCAGCTTGAGAAGGGGATAACCGTTTTCGTTGTGGCTGATGGAAAAATGATTGAGCGAGCGCGGCGGCGTCCAGATATCGCTGCGCTTTGTGGGCTGGCTGCCCTGCGCGAAATACTCGGTATAGCGATGGTTTTTGGGCGTCAAATCAACCGCCAGCATGGCTTCGCCCTTCCATTTGATGGCCTGCTTATCAATTTCCAGCGCAACGATGCCATTGGGCCGTGAAAATTGCGGCTTATCTCGTCCCTGATAAAGCGCTTTGAAATAATCACGCGCCATGGCGGCGGTATAGTCGCCGCCGCTTACCCAGCTTTGCAGTTTGTGGGCGCTGTCGGGCTCATCAAAACCCATCCAGAAAGCACAGCTGATTTCTGGGTTGTAAGCAGCCATCCAGATATCGCGGTTGCCGCCGCCCGTCATGTTGACGGTACCTGTTTTGCCAGCCACAGGTGTACCCGATGCAGAAAGCTTTGCGCCCGTGCCGCTTGCGGTAACGGTTTGCAAAACGCTGGTCATCAAATAGGCAGATGTGGGCTTTAGTACCTGCGTACCGCTTTCCCGATGACGATAGAGCACCCGACCTGACGGGTCGGTGATTTTTTGAATGAAATACGGCGCGTGAAAACTGCCGCCATTG